>JBFFJL010000097.1:0-10713 GCA_041555955.1 Nevskiaceae bacterium | reverse complement strand
GCGAGGCGGCCGATCGCTTCGAGTTTCTGCGCCTGCCGTAGCTCCAGTTCGATCTTGGATCGGCGCTCCATTTCGTCGCGCAGGTGCTGGTTCAGGGTCGACAGCTCCGCGGTGCGCTCGCGGACGCGGCTTTCCAGGCTGCGGTTGGTCTGCTCCAGCGCCGATTCCGCGGCGTGGATGGCGCTGACGTACTGCTGCACCAGCCCCGAGATCCAGGCCCAGGCGGCGGCGAGCGCAGCCAGCAAGGTCAGTCCGAGCAGGGCCACGGCCAGCACCCGGTAGCGCTGCATGGCCAGCCGAGCCTGCGCTTCGTCCAGCACCGCCAGTCCCAGGGCATCGAGTCCGTCGACATAGCGCTGCTGGCGCAACAGGTAGTCGGCATCGGACAGCAGCGCGATTGCAGACCCGCGCTGTCCCTGCATGAGCGCTGCGAATGCGCGATCTTCGGCTGCGGCCAGCGCGGCACTGTCGGCCCAGGTTGGCGACGCCGAGACCGAGGCATGTGGCGCCAGCGACACCAGCTCGCGCAGGGCTGCATCAAACGTCGGACGTACACGGTGATAACGCTCCGACCATTGGGTATCGCCGGTTTCCGCGGCGAGCCGCGCGGAGGTCCCGAGTTGCTCGCGCAGATACAGCAGGCGCCCGCCCAGATCGCGCAGCTGCAGCTCGTTGGCGACCATGCGATGCAGGTCGACATAGCTGCGCGCAGTGACCCAGGCGCCGGCCAGCAACAAGGCCACCACCAGTACCACGCCCACGGCGATCGGCCGCGACGGCGGTAGCCGGACGGCGGACTTGGCGGGTGCTGGCTTCAGGGCGATTCGAGGCATGCAGTGGGTCCGGACACGGGTCTACCGACCGAAGGGCCGGCCCGTATAAAAGGATCGGCGCCCATGCCGGCATTCTTGAGGGTCGTCGCGCCCGTGCGACCGGGCCGGAGCTGCCACTGGTCCGGTCGGAATGATCGCCGGTCATCGGCGCCGTTCCGCGCGCCGGCTGAGCTGCTTGAATGCGGCAACGTCCCTTGCAGGTGCTTTGCCATGCATCCGTACCATCTCGCGTTGCGCACGCAGTCGCGCCTGACCTCGACCAAGGCTTACGCCGACGCCGATCCGATCCATTTTCGTGAAATGGACACCTTGATCTCGCTGGTCGGTGTCGGGATTGGCCTGATTCCCTATGTGAATCAGCCTGACAACTTCGCGTTGTCGGTATTCGGCCTCTGCGCCGGTGCCGCAGGCGGTTATCTCGGCACGGTGCTGAGACGGCTGCGCGTGCGCAGTCGCAGGAGCCATCTGTTGCAGCCGGCGTTGGCCGAGATTGCCGCAGTCGAAGAACAGCAGCCGCTGGTGCTGCAGGCCCTGGCCCTGTCGCTGGGCGACCGCATCAACGGCGACGCCATGCTGCGTGAGTCGCTGTCCGACTACGCCGCACTGGTGGCGCAGCCGGAACGCTATTGGGCCGTCCTGAAAGCCCTGCTCACCCGCCTCGAATCCCGCGAAGCGCGGCCGCTGGCGACGGCCTGAGTCACTGACTGAACCCTGATCGCGGTGCTCATGGCGCCGCGATCCCGCTTTGCGCGTGTCCGTCCTGGCCCCGGAGGGTCCAACGGGCCTTTCTGCCGATGTTCCACTGAAATCGTGACACGCGTCACGCCCCTGCGGCATGGAATTCCAGCTCCATGCGCCCTGCTGCCGATTTTTCCTGCGTAAGCCCATCAAGCGGTGGTCAATGTGGGGGAGCCCGTTCCTCGGGACGGAGCTGCAGTACAGCGCCCGAAAACATGACCTGCCGCGTGTGCCGGGGCACCCGCCCCGGCTTTGATTCAGACGGGACGTACGCAGGGGACAGCATGAAAGTTAAGGCGCAGGGCATTCGGATCGAGGCAAATCACCCGCAGATGCGGCGTCGGGCACGCGGCAGGTTCGGAGTCGCCTTGGCAGGATTCGCGGGGCTGTTGTTCAGCGCTGCGGCAGCGGCCAGGCCGGTGTATGTGACGGCATTTGAAACCGATCAGTTGTTCGCTTTTGATGTTGCCTCGGACGGAACGCTGTCGGCGATCGCCGGGACGCCGGTGCATGCCGATCAGCGACCGTATCAGAGCGCGATGACGCCGGACGGTGACCATCTGTACGTCAGTCGGGTTGTGAGCAACGAGCTGACCATCTTCGACGTCGCTGCCGATGGCACGCTGGGCAATGCGCGTGCGTATCCCGGTATCGGCAACCCACGCGGGCTTGCCATCAGTCCGGTCGGTCATCGGCTGTACGTGGCGTCACTGACCGAAAACGCGATCCACATCTTCGATATCAATCCTGCCGGAGACCTGCAGAATCCGCGTAGCATCGACACCGGACGAACCACGATTGGCCTGGCGATGACGCCGGACGGCGAGCATCTGTATGCCAGCGGCAGCGCCCATTTCCAAGTCTTCGATGTCGCGCCGAACGGCGATCTGTCGAACGCCCGGACCTTCAGTCCGGATGGGCCCGGATTCGGTGCCTCGATCAGCGTGACGCCTGATGGAGCACATCTATACGGGTCGCAGCAGGATCGCGTTGCGATTTTCGATATCGAGGCCAATGGCGATCTCGCCAACGCGCGCGCCGTCAGCTTTGCCGACGATCGCGCCGACGGCGTCGCCATGGCGCCGGATGGCGCGACCTTGTATGTGACGTTCTCAGGGCTGGGTGTGATCGCCGCATATGCGATTGACGGTGCCGGTGATCTCAGCCTGGCGCAACAGTTCGTGCTGGGCCTGGATCTGCGCCGGCTCGCTGTCATGCCGGATGGGCGCCATGTGGTCCTGACCGCAGCGTCCGGTGAACTGATGGTGCTGGACACCGGCTTTACGTCGCTGCCCGAAACCGTGGTGGCCGGCACCCCGAATCATCCGCTGGTGCGCCCCAACCAGCGACCGTCCGCGGCGTTCAGCGTCAGTGTCGGCGCCGCGGGTGAAGCGACTCAGTTCGATGCGACCAGCTCGATGGACGACGACGGCAGCATTGCGCGCTACGACTGGGATTTCGGTGACGGCAGCAGCCTGCCGGACGGCGGTCCGACCCCGAGCCATGTCTACACCCAGGCGGGGCACTATCAACCGCGCCTGATCGTGACGGACAACGAAGGCTGCTCGGCGACCCGCATCTATACCGGGCAGGTCGTCAGCTGCCGCGGCGGCAAGGGCCCCGAAGCCGTGCGTCAGATCGACATCGTCGACGCGATTCCGCTGTGCTACGGGCAACCGGCGACGATCATTGGCACTGAAGGCGCAGACCTTCTGCGCGGGACTTCCGGCGATGACGTCATCGTTGGCCTTGGTGGCGACGACACCATCTTCGGCGGCGATGGCAACGATCTGATCTGCGGTGGCGACGGCGATGACCGTCTTTATGGTGGATCGCATGCATTCCGCGGTGGCGACGAATGCGATGGCGAAGCTGGCAGCAACCGCCTGAGCGGCTGTGAGAACCGCAGCGAAAGAGAGTCGCGCCGATAGCGGGCGAAATCATGGGGCCGCGGCGCGGTGACTTTGGTCAGTGCGCCGCGGCTTTCGATTGCGCCGAAACACCGACAGTGGTGAGCGCACGGCGATGCCGCTGCCGGTGTCGCGGTTTGCGCGGTGCTGTCCTGCTCACTGCGCCGTAGTGGCCGCACGCAGGGCCGCCACCGTCTGAATCGATATCACGACGGCGGCGACAGCTCTCGCTTGAGCCAGGCGCGCGCCGCGGCCCAGTCGCGTTTGACCGTGCCCGGCGACAGGCTCATGGTCTCAGCGGTTTCCTCGACTGACAAACCCGCGAAGAAGCGACACTCGACCACCCGCGCGGCGCGGGCGTCGAAAACAGCGAGGCGCTCCAGCAATTGATCGATCTCAATAATCTCGCGGGCGTGATCGTCGGTGGATACACCGCTTGCCTCTCCAAGGGTGTCGTCGAGCGAAACGTGAATCGCGCCGCTGCCGCGTTTGCCGGCGAGGCGTGCCTCGGCGTAGTTGACCAGAATGCGTCGCATCACCACCGAGGCGATGGCCAGGAAGTGGCTGCGGTTCTGCCAGCGCACCCGGTCCTGCTCGGCGAGCTTGATGTACGCCTCGTTCACCAGGGCCGTTGTGGACAGCGTGTGATTGTCGCGCTCGCGACGCAGGGCACGATGGGCCAGCTCCGACAATTCCTGATACACCAGCGGCATCAGCGCATGCAGATCAGACCCTTGATCCCCCATGCGCTGCAGCACGCGCGTGATGTCGCCCGGTGCATTCATGTGCCCTCCTCCGGCAGCGGTTCCAGCAGCTGCGTGGCGTCAAGCGACAGGCTGTCGATATAAGTCTGATACATCTTCCGCGTGCCATGGTCCGGCTCAAACAGCGCCCAGGTGCGAGTGGTTCCGCGTCGCAGCAGCACCAGGCCTTCAGCGCGGTCGCCGGACTCGATCAGTGCCTGCGCCGCCAGCATCAGGGTTTCCAGTGCTTCCGCGGAGTCTCCGCGGCCGGCGGCTTCGAACACCTCAAAGGACTCCCGCAGCGGCTGGACTGCTGCGCCAGGCTGATGCAACAACAGCAGCGCTTCGCCGAAGCCACCGAGGGACCGGGCCGTTGTCGGGTGCCCCGACGGCAGTGCCGCGCGGTTGATTTCAACGCCTTCGGCGAAGGCGGTGCGGGACGCGTCCAGCTGGTCCAGCCGCAGGTGCAGGCGCGCGATATTGTTGGTCACAACGCCAACGAATGGATGCTGCAGGCCGAAGGATTTGACCGCGATGTCGCGTGCGCGCACGTAGCCATTGAGCGCGTCCTCGATACGACCCTGCTTGCGCAGCATCGCCGACTGGTTGTTCAGAGTGATCGCGATCAGCGGAAAGTCTGGGCCGGCGCTGCGCGTGTAGACACGAATGGCTTCGCCATAGACGGCATCGGCCTCGTCGAAGCGTTCGACCGTATGCAGAATATCGCCGAGCGCACGCAGGGATTCGGCGTAGTCCTGATTGCTGTCGTAGCCGGGCGTGGTCTGTCGCAGGGCAATCGCGCGCCGCAACAATGCTTCGGCCTCTTCGGTGCGGCCACTGTCCATCGCGGTCATGCCCAGCGTATTCAAATACGGCACCAGGCGCAGATCATCGGGTGCCAGCAGTTGCTGCGCGGACGCGTAGGCCTGCTGCGCGGCTTGATCGGCTTGTTCGAGATGATCCAGGCGGTAGTCGAGCGTCGCCAGCTCGCGCAGCATTGCCGTATGCGCCAGCGAGCCATCGCGCGCTTCCGGCAGCTGCAATGCCTGCGTCAGCGTTGCACGCGCCGGTTCGTACAGACCGAGTCCGGTGTAGGCGCCGCCTATGACCGTCAGCACGGTCATGCGCTCATCCTCGCCCAGCGATGCACTGAGCCGTTTGCCGCGATCAAGCATCTGCTCGGCAGATGGAGCGCCGCCGTCGGGAACCATCGGGTTGGTGGTGTTGAAAAGGTCCGCCATGAAGCGCACCACTGACTCGGCGCGATCACGCTCGACGCGCAGCTGATCCGCCTGCCGGTTGATGCGTAGCGCCAGGACCGACACCGTGGTCGCGAATCCGATCAGGGCAATGAGTGTGAGCGCTGCGGACCCAACCGCGAGACGATGCCGCCCGACAAATTTGCGCATCTGATATCGCACGCTGGGAGCGTGTGCGAGGACCGGAAGGCCGTGTGACCAGCGGCGTAGATCGTCACCCAGTGCCGACACTGAACCATAGCGCTGCGTCGGGTCCGGATGCAGTGCTTTGGCGACGATGTTGTCGAGGTCACCGCGCAGCATGGCGCGCAGACGCGGTGCTGTCGTTGCGCGCTCGATCGCGGCATCGGCGCATTGTGTGGACGGTTTTGGCGTCGCACGCTCAATTCGGCCCAGGGTGCGTTCGGTGCTGTCGGGATCGACGGCGTAGGGGCGCGAGCCGCACAGCAATTCATGCAGCACGATCCCGAGCGAGTAGATGTCACTGGCGGTGCTGGGCATTTCGCCCCGCAGCTGCTCCGGGCTGGCAAACTCCGGGGTCAGCGGGCGCGGTGCATCGGCGCTCATCAATGTTGTCTGGCTGTCGCCGCTTTCGCCGCGCAGCAGGCGCGAGATGCCGAAGTCCAGCAGCATCGCCTGGCCGTGCGGCGTCACCAGGATATTGGCGGGTTTCAGGTCGGCGTGCACCACTAGATGCTGGTGCGCGTGGTGCACCGCGGCGCACACGGTTTCGAACAAGGCAACGCGACTGCGAATGTCGAGTTGCTGTTGATCGCAATACAGAGTGACGGGCAGTGCCGCTTCCAGAAACGGCATCACCAGATACGGACGCCCGTCGGCGGTGACGCCGGTGTCGAGCAGACGGCAGATATGCGGATGATCGAGCGACGCCAGGATGCGGCGTTCGCGCAGAAAGCGGTGCAGCACCGGCGTCGTGGCCGCGGCACGCTGCACCACCTTGAGTGCGACGGTCTGCTCGATCTGATCGAGGCTGCGCTGTGCCAGATAGACATCGCCCATGCCACCGCCGCCGATGCGGTGCAGCACCCGATAGGCGCCAATTTCGGAGCCTTCCAAATCGACCGCGACCGGTGATGCAGGCAGTGCCAGCGGTGGAGCGCCATTCAGAAAATCGGGGTCCAAGTCGTGCGCGCGCAGCATGGACTCGACTTCCGCACGGATGCCGGAATCGCCACCGCAGACGGCGTCGAGCAGCGACGCCCGTTGCGTCGCGGTCAGGTCGACCAGGGCGTTGAACGCCTGCACCACTTGTCCCCATTGCTGCGAATCCACCCGGCGTCCCCTTCCGATCCCCGAAGCCTCTCGACGAGGGAATTCTAGTCGCTGCAGTGCGATCGGCGCCTGCTGTGTTTCCTGACTCCGATGGCATCGGCGCGGACGTGACGAGACCCAGCGCACAGTTGCGGATGGGTGCGATGCGCCGGATTGCGTGTTTTTCCGGCGTTTACCTCAGAGCAGCGGAGAAACCGTCTGCACTGGGTCGCGTCGGCACCACGATGTGCCGCGCGGGGGGAATCACCGCCACTTCGAGGCGGTCATTGGGATAGAGACGAACATGAGATACACCCTGGGGTTGATGGTTGCCTTGATGTGCTTCACCGGCACGGCACAGGCCGGGTTGCGCGGTTTACTGGACACCGTCGTCGCGGTGCTGCCGCTGCCGGCTCTGGATGAACCGGTGGCTACGTCGCAGCCACCGACCATGACCGATTGCCCCAGCGGCTATGGTGATGCGGATGGCGACGGCGTGATTTCCGGCGAAGCCGGCGATGACGAAGGCGGTGTCGATCTCGGCGGTGGCGTGATTGGCGGCGTCGGGCCCTGTACCCAGGCGCGCGTCGTGGTCGCGGTGGTCGATGATCGGATCAATCCGTATCACGCATTTTTCTATCCCGGCGCCAGCAGCGTGACGCCGGCGCTACGGCAGGCGTTCGGCATCGACACCCAGCACGTGCTGATCCTGACCCGGACCGGCGATGCGGTTGCGGACCGTGCCGCCGACGCAGCGATGTGGGCCGCACTGCAGCCGGGCGAGATCTACTGGGTAGCCGGCACCAATCTGCTGCTGCAGAACTTCGCACCCGCAGCGCAGGAGCTGCTGGCGCGCGAGGGTGCCGCGGCACATGGCACGGCGATGGCGGCCTCGGTGCTGGCGGCCAATCCGGATGCTGTCGTGTTGTTCGTCGGCACCGGTGAACGCCGCGGTCTGGCCGAGGCCGAAGCGGCAGCGTTTCTGCATCCGGAAGTGGACATCGTCTCGACCAGTTACTCGGCCTCGTTGCCGCTGATCGAGCTGGGTTTGCCGACGTCGGGGTTTCACGATTCACTGGCTGCGGTGTTGGATCTGGGCAAGCTGCATTTCGCAGAGACCGCAGACGCGCCCGATCCGACCACGCCGCTGGCGGCGGGTGCCGGGCCCTGGTGGTCGATCGGCGTGAACGGCGCCGAGCTGGGCACCTCCGGCGGTACGACCTTGCTGTCCGGCCGGCTGACGGATTTTGCTGCCGACGCGCGCCAGATTCTTCCCAATTGCAGTGTGTGCGAAGACGGCAGTGGCGCGGTTGTCGGCACCGGTGTTGCGACAGCGCAGGCCGCGGGTGTGGCGTCACGCGCGCTGTTCGAACTGCGCCGTGAGTGGGCTCATAGCGATGGCATCGTGATGCTCGACGGCGTGCCGGTGCTCGCAGCCGGCAATGGAAGGACCGTCTCGAACTGGCAGCTGCGTCGTGCATTGGAGCAGGCGGCGGCGATTCCGGACATTGCCGACTACACCCTGACAGCGGCAATCCAGGAAGCGGTGGGCGTGCCGGTGCTGGGGGTCGCGCCATGGGCGCTGGTCGGCTGGGGCACTCTGTCGCCGGACCCGGATGATCAAGTGGTTGCGCAGACGCTGGCGCGTTTCGGAGTCGGTACGGTCACACGGGAAAAGGGCGCTGGATTCTGTCTGTTCCAGTCGACCACGATGCTGCTGCGGCGTCTGTACTGGAACACCTTGTCGCCGTTGCTGTTCGGCAGCCCGGTACCGGAATCGGATCCGTATCTGCGCTGCAGCTGAGCGTGGCATCAAACAAAACAGGCCGGGGCATGCCCCGGCCTGTTGCGTTGTGAAGCGCGCTTGTTACCAGATCTTCACGCGCTGATCCGGCGGCAGGTACAGCTTGTCGTTCTCGGTGACGTCGAACGCCGCATACCACGCCGGCAGGTTGCGCACGATGCCGTTGCAGCGGAATTCGGACGGCGAATGCGGATCGGCCTTCAGGCGCTGCAGCAGGTTTTCGTCCTTGTAGTTGCGCCGCCAGACCTGGGCCCAGCCCATGAACAACCGCTGGTCGCCGCTCAGGTCATCAATCACCGGCGCCTCTTTGTCGCCGAGCTGCATGCGATAGGCGGTGTAGGCGATCGACAGACCACCGAGATCGCCGATGTTCTCGCCGATCGTGAAGGCGCCGTTGACGTGCTGACCCGGCAGCGCCTCGTAGCTGTCGTACTGCGCGATCAGGGCTTTGGTGCGCTCTTCGAAGTGCTTGCGGTCCTCGTCGGTCCACCACGACTTCAGGTTGCCGTCGCCGTCGTACTTGGAGCCCTGATCGTCGAAGCCGTGGCCGATCTCGTGGCCGATGACCGCACCAATGCCGCCGTAGTTGACCGCGTCGTCGGCGTTCATGTCGAAGAACGGCGGCTGCAGGATCGCGGCCGGGAACACGATCTCGTTCATGCCCGGGTTGTAGTAGGCATTGACCGTCTGTGGCGTCATGTGCCACTCACCGCGGTCGATCGGACCCCCGAGCTTGGCCGCCTCACGTGCGTGCTCGACCTGATTGGAGCGCATCACGTTGCCGACCAGATCGTCTGCCTTCACTTCAAGCGCGGAGTAATCCTTCCACTTGTCGGGATAGCCGATCTTCGGTGTGAACTTGGACAGCTTGACCAGCGCCTTCTGCTTGGTCTCGTCGCTCATCCAGTCGAGCTCCTTGATGCTGGCCTCATAGGCCTTGACCAGGTTCTGCACCAGTACGCCCATGCGCGCCTTGGCTTCCGGCGGGAAGTGTTCGCTGACATAGATACGGCCGAGTACTTCGCCCAGTGCGCCTTCGGTGGCGTCGACGCCGCGCTTCCAGCGCGGCTTCAGTTCCGAGATGCCGTTGAGCGTGGTGCCGTAAAAAGCGAAGTTCTCGTCGACAAAGGGCTTGGACAGGAACGGTGCGTACTGACTGACCAGCTGCCACTTGAGCCAGACCTTGATCGTCGCCAGATCGGTGTCCTTGAGGATGTCGTCAAAGGCTTCGAAGAAACTGGGCTGGCTGATCACAAGGCCCGGCGACTTGCCGATGCCGGTGCCGTCGATGAAGGCCGGCCAGTCGAAATGCGGCATCAGTTTGGGCAGGTCCGCGAACGCGTACTTGTTGTAGGTCTTGTCGGCATCGCGCGAGTCGACCTTGTCCCACTGCTTTTCGGCGATGCGCGTTTCCAGCGCCATGATGGCTTTGGCCTGGGCTGCGGAATCGTCGATGCCGGCCAGCTTCAGCATGCTGTCGATGTGGCTCTGGTACTTGGCGCGAATCTGAGCGAACTCGTCGCTGGGATCGAGGTAGTAGTCGCGATCCGGCAGGCCGGTGCCGCCCTGGAACAGGTACACCATGTACTGCGAGGAATCCTTGGCGTCGGTATCGACGTAGCCGGGAATCACGTTGACGCCGATGCGCGAGAGGTCCGCCATCAGCGGTGCCAGCGCGGCCTTGTCTTCAAGCGCGTCGATCCTGGCCAGCTCGCCTTCCAGCGGTTTCAGGCCCAGTTCATCGGCGCGCGTCTCGTCCATGAACGCGGTGTAGTAGTCGCCCACTTTCTGTTCGTCGGATCCGGTCTGCTTGTCGGTCTTGGCCGCAGCGGCTTCGATGATCAGCTTGAGCTGGGCTTCGGCGTCGTCTGCCAGCTTGGTGAACGAGCCGTAGTTGGATTTCTCTGCCGGTACCGGATGGTTCTTCAGCCAGGTGCCGTCGACATGACGATAGAAATCGTCCTGCGCGCGCACGCTGGGGTCGAACTGGGTCTTGTCGATGCCCGAGACCGGCTTTGACGGCGCAGGCGCGGCGTCTGCAACGGACTTGGGAGATTCGGTCGGGGCGGCGGGCTTGCCGCAGGCCACGAGAGCGACGGCACACAGCGCCGCGGAGGCAATGGTTCGCATGGACGGTCCTATCCGGGTCGGATG
>JBFFJL010000096.1:0-10751 GCA_041555955.1 Nevskiaceae bacterium | reverse complement strand
TTTCCAGGTCCAGTTCGTCCGCTCCAAAGCATCGAGTCGAACCTCGATTGCAGGTACGCCGAGGGCGCGAATCTGATCAATCTTTTCAGGGCCAACCGGATGCGTCACGCAAACTTCGACGATCCACCGATCATCGCGACAGTAGCCGAGCACGTCTGGCCGGATCGCACCGAGCGACGCCTCCAATTGAATCTGATCGAAGTCCACCCAACCGTATTCACGTTCGGCTTCGCCGGTGAAGGTCCGTACCTGGTTCACCGTGTAGTTGGCCTGCAGCCGGAGTGGCGGCAGCACGATGCCGTGGGCTCCCTGAATCGCGGCCTTGGCTGCCAGGTGCAATGCCGATTCGAATGCGCCCGGGCAATCCGCGCCCGCGGCATGCGCAAAATGCCAGGCGCGCTCATCCCCTTGCCGCGCGATCAGCGACTGCCCGCAGGACGGGCAATGACACCCGCAAGCCGCCCCCCGATCGACGTCCTCGACATGGACGGCGATGCCGTCCTTGTTGAGCGCGAAGGTTTGCAGCACAGTTTCGTGACTCATGACTTTCACTCCGTTTGAACAATGACGAACAAGCCGGAGCCAGAATCCGCAGGCGCAAGGGTCACCGAACAGGTGTGCAACCCGGTTGCAACCGGGTTGGAGTTGGCGCAACTCGCTGAATTCACGCAGAACGTGACCGAGCGGATGGATGGCCGCGGAACGGTGCCGGTTCTGCTGTTGAGGGCTCTTTGCCGGTTGACGCAGCGTCATCCGGACGCGGCGGTTTCCGGGTTCTCGCCACTGGAGCTACAGCAGGAGGTTGAGCGCGAACGGCCGCGCTGGGCCCGTTCGGACGACAAGACACAGATCGCCAGGCAGGTGCGGATTGCGTGGAACAAGCTGGAGCCATTGTTCGAGCGCAAGCGCGAACTGTTTAGTCAGACGGCCGAACAGTGCGGCCTTTCTGTGGTCCCGAAACTGGACCGGCAGGAGGGCGGCGGAAGCGGCTACATGACGAAATACCGGCTGGTTCCTGCTGCGCCCGAGCAGCTGCCGGTCGTGCCGGATCAAGAGGGTGGTGGGTCTGAGCGGATTGAATACTACTGCGAAGACATCGAGGGGGCTGGCCGGTTAGTGCGGGCCTTCGTCGGAGGTTTCGAGCCACGTGGCTGGCGCCGGTGGTTGTACCTGTCGGGATGGTTCGTCCTGCTGATCGGTATTTACATCATCGTGATGATGGCGATGCTGAGTCTGTACTCCGAGCGCATGATCGGACGCGTTGTCGTTGTACTGGCATGCACGGGGCTGACGGCATTGTTCATCTGGCGCGGTCTGGTGCCACTGTATCGGCCGCTATTCGTTCGTATTGCGGCGGCGCCCAGCTGGATGCAATCGGATGATAGCGACCGGCTGCTGGAGCTGCGCTGTCGACCCCGGTATGAGCGCAAAGCGCTTTATGCGGTGCGCTATCGGGGCACCTGCCCGCTGTGCGGTGGCACTGTGCGGGTCAAGCAGCGCGGTTGGTTTGATTCCGTCGAGCTGGTCGGCTATTGCGAGGAGGCCCCCATGGCGCATCGCTTCAGCTTCGATCATGTGCTGCGCATCGGCGAACGACTGAAACCGTAGATCGCGGCTTGTCTCCGGCGGTGCCATGTACGACAGTACCGCCCAATCAAACAGACCAGAATCAATGGCGAGGGAGCACATGGGCAAGCCCACTGCGGCGCAGCTGCAGCAACAGATCCTGGACGCTGTACCGGCGGACGGCAGCAGCATCGGCAATCAGCGCCTGACGCAGCAAGTACAGGCGCAGGCTGCGGTGCAGGGCGATACCGTCGAGCTGGCGGAGATCCAGGGCGCGGTGGCCGCGCTGGTGGACTCCGGGATGCTGGTGCGCGGCAAGGGCCGCGGCGGTTCGCTACGCCGGGCGGTGGTGGACGCCCCGGACGAGCTGACGCTGGCCGCGCAGGAGATTCCCGAAGAGGCCAAGCGGCCCAAAGAGAAGCAGGCGATGATGAGTCTGCCGCCACGCAAGCCTGGCGAGCCGACCCGTAGTGCAGCCAGGCCGGCGGACGGCGCCCGGGTGCTCAGCTACCGGCACGACCAGACGCGCAAGAACAATCCGGACGTCGGCGTCGTCACTCCGGAAACCGACCCCGATCAGCCGAAGACCGCCTGGGCTTATGATCCGCATATCGACCCCGCGCTGCAGTTCGACAGCGGCCGCGCGCAGATCGAACAGCTGATCGACGGCGCGCTGGCCAGTGGGGACGAGGCGACCATGCGCGCCGCGCTGGAACAGCTCAAACGCCAGGCCGAGCCCTATCTGAACTGGACCGGCAAAGCCGAGCGCACGAGTTTTGAGGTGGATACCGTCTCGCTGCACGTGCACGAGCGCATCGACCCGGCGACGATCCTCTCGGCGATCCAGAAGCAGCTGAAGCAGGGCAAGAGCAAGGGCTCAGCCGGGCAGGGCGACTTCTTCCAGGCCTGGTTCGAAAAACCGCTGCCACTGCGCGAGGCCATCGAGTTCTACAAGCACGACCGCGGCTGGTCGAACCGTCTGGTCGCCGGCGATTCGCTGCTGGTGATGAACTCACTGCTGCAGAAGGAGGGCATGGTCGGGCAGGTGCAGATGATCTACATCGACCCGCCCTACGGCATCAAGTACGGCTCCAACTTCCAGCCCTTCGTCAACAAGCGCGACGTCAAGGACCGCAGGGACGAAGACCTCACGCAGGAACCGGAGATGATCAAGGCGTTCCGGGATACCTGGGAGCTGGGCATCCATTCCTACCTGACCTACCTGCGCGACCGGCTGCTGCTGGCGAAGGAGCTGCTGCACGAGTCGGGCAGCGTGTTTGTGCAGATCTCGGATGAGAATCTGCATCACGTGCGTGAAGTGATGAGTGAAGTGTTTGGTGTTGAAAATGCGCTGCCGACGGTCGTGTTCAGAAAGACTACAGGCGCCGGGAGTCCTAGCGGCTACGTAGAGGCTTTGCCGCAAACGTGTGACTTCCTAGTCTGGTTCGCAAAGAGCCGGCAGAAGATCAAACTCAATCGCCTCTTCTTGGAGAAACAGTTTGAGGATGATCCGAACTTCAATCACGTGGAGGAGAGTTCTGGGTTCCGGAGAGCACTGAAGTCCGATGAGAGTGCTGCTCGCGTTCCCGAGGGTGCGAGGCTATATCGACAGAACCCCATCACTTCTCAGAGTGGAGGTCCGACCACACAGTTCGCTGTGCACTTCGAAGGGAAGCGATTCGAGCCATCGAAAGGGGGATGGAAGACGAACGCTGTCGGATTGGGACGGCTACACCGTGCAGGGCGACTACTCGGAAGCGGAAGCACACTCGGATTTCTGCGCTACGCGAAGGACTTTGGCCATCAACCTGTCATAGATATCTGGGACGACACGCGGCAAAGTGGCTTTGGCGAACAGAAGGTTTACGCGGTTCAGACTGCTGTTCGTGTCGTAGAACGCTGCCTTCTCATGACCACCGACCCCGGCGATCTTGTGCTCGATCCGACCTGCGGGTCCGGCACCACCGCCTACGTCGCCGAGAAATGGGGCCGGCGCTGGATCAGCTGCGACACCTCGCGCGTTGCGGTCACCTTGGCCAAGCAGCGGCTGATGACGGCGAGCTATGACTACTACGAGCTGAAGTATCCGCACGAAGGGCTGAAGGGTGGCTTCATCTACAAGACGGTGCCGCATGTCACGCTCAAGTCCATCGCCAACAACCCGGAGATCGACGAGATTCATGCGGCGATGCATCCGGCGATCGAGCAGGCGCTGGGTGAGCTGAACAAGAAGCTGGATTCCCGCGTGCGCGGGAATGACGGCTTGAAGGAATGGGAGGTGCCGTTCGATTTTCCGGAGGACTGGCCGCAAGCGGCCAAGGCGCCATTCGAGGCCTTTCACACCGCGCGGCAGGCGATGCAGAAGCGCATGGACCAGTCCATCGCCGCGCACGCGGATCAGGAAACGCTGTACGACCAGCCGCAGGTCAGCAAGAACAAGCTGCGCATCACCGGGCCGTTCACGGTGGAAGCGGTGCCGTTCCCGAGCGTGCTGGCACTGGACGATTCGGTGCCGCCGCCGGAAGCGGACGCGAGCATCGCGCGCTCCGGTGAGTCCGCGCGACAGCACGGCTGGCGTGACGAGCTGATGAAGACCGGCATCCGCGGCAAGAACGGCCAGATGCTGAAATTCGCAGCGCTGGAGCCGCTGCCGGAACTGCGGCATCTGCATTGCACGGGCACGGTCGCCGACACCGGCGAACGGGTGGTGGTGAGCTTCGGCCCCGAGCATGCCGCACTGGAACAGCGGCAGGTGTCGCTGGCGCTCAGCGAGGCGGAGACATTGCGGCCGTCGCCGAAGATGATCGTGTTCTGCGCCTTCACTTTCGATCCGGAAGCGGCCAAGGACATCGACATCACGCGTTGGCCGGGCGTCACGCTGCTCAAGGCGCAGATGAACACGGACCTGCTGACCGACGACTTGAAGAAAGCCCGCGCCAGCAACCAGAGTTTCTGGCTGATGGGCCAGCCGGACGTAGAAGTACGCCAGCGCAAGGACGGCCAGTGCGAGGTTGAAGTGCATGGCTTCGACTACTTCGACACCGCCAAAGGAGAATTGGTCAGTGGCGGCAAGAAGAAGATCGCCGCGTGGTCGCTGGATACGGATTACGACGAGCGCAGCCTGTTCCCGCGTCAGGTGTTCTTCCCGATGGCCGGCGCCAAGGACGGCTGGAACAAACTGAAACGCGATATCAAGGCCGAGCTGAACGAGGCGCTGCTGGATCAGCTGCACGGTACAGTGAGCCTGCCGTTCGCGGCCGGCGACAACCGCAAGATCGCGGTCAAGATCGTGGACGACCGGGGCATCGAGTCGCTCAAGGTCATTGCGTTGCCATGAGTCCGGAGAACCAGCAGCTGGAGTTGTTCGATCAGCTTTCGAACTACGAGGGCGCGGATGTCGAATACAAGTCCGCCCGCGGTGGATTGCCATCCAGCCTGTGGGAAACCTACAGCGCGTTCGCGAACACCGGCGGCGGAACCATCTGGTTGGGCGTGGCCCAGCGCAGTGACGGCATGCTGGATGTCCAGGGGCTTGAGCAGCCGGAAAGGTTGCGTTCCGATCTGTGGAATCTGCTGAACAACCGGGAGAAGGTCAGCCACAACCTGCTGGCGGAGCGCGACGTGGAGGTCGTGTCGCTGGGGGAGGTGGGAAGGTCCCTGATCGTGATGCGGGTGCCGCGCGCCGCGCGTCGCGAGCGGCCGGTCTATGTCGGCAAGGACCCCTTTGCCGGAACGTTCCGGCGCAATTACGAGGGCGACTACCGCTGCACGCAGGAAGAAGTGCGCCGGATGTTTTCCGATCAGTCCGACGAGCCGGCTGACAGCCGTATTCTCGAAGGATTCGGCTGGGACGATCTGCACCATGATTCGCTGCGCCAGTTCCGCAACCGCATGGCATCGGTACGCCCTGGCCATGCCTGGCTGGCAGAGGATGATTCCGGGTTGCTGCGTCGGCTCGGCGGCTGGCGGCGGGATCGTCTGACTGGGCTCGAGGGGCTGACGTTGGCGGGGTTGTTGATGTTCGGCCGCGAGCAGGCGATTCGTGATCCGTCCGCCGTTCCCGGGTTTCAGCTGGATTATCGGGAACGTTTCTCCGACGATCCGGCAACCCGCTGGACGGATCGCTTGACGCTGGACGGCAGTTGGGAGGGGAATGTCTTCCAGTTCAATCAACTGGTGACGGCCAAGCTCAGCGTTGGCCCGGGGATCAAGGCTCCTTTCCAGATCGACGAACAGGGCTATCGCAAGGCGATGACGCCGGTGCATGAGGCGCTGCAGGAGGCGCTGGTCAATGCCCTGATTCACGCGGACTATTCCGGTCAGGGTGGCGTCGTGATCGATCGCTATGCGGATCATCTGGAGTTTTCCAACCCGGGCACCTTGCTGGTTTCGCGCGAGCAGTTGCTTCGCGGCGGGGTCAGCGAATGCCGGAACAAGTCGCTGCAGCTGATGTTTCAGATGCTGGGTGCCGGAGACAAGGCGGGATCGGGGATCGACAAGATCCGCCGGAGCTGGGCGGCGCAGAGTTGGCAGTCGCCAAGTCTGGTCGAAACGTTCCGGCCTGATCGCGTGATGCTGCTGCTGCCGATGATCAGCACGCTGCCGGAGGCGGTCATGGATCGTCTCGACAGGCGATTCGGGCCGGCTTTCCGTGCCCTGGGGGCCGATGAGATTCAGGCGCTCACGGCTGCCGAAGTGGAAGGCGAGATCACCAACCAGCGGCTGCAAAACATGCTGACGCTGCACCGGGTGGATATCACGCGCATGTTGAACGGCCTGGTCCGCGAGGGGTTCCTGATTCAGGACGGCTACGGGCGCTGGACACGGTACTACCCGGTATTAGAGGGGGCTGACTCCCCTGATACCGAGGCCGACTCCCCTGATAAGGCGACGGACTCTCCTGATAAGGGGGCTCACTTCCCGGATATCACTCCTGCTATGCAGCCAGTCAGGGAGGAGAAACCGGAGACAGATCCGGAGTTGCTGGCCATCGCGCAACCCGTTCGCCAGCATCGGCGGTCTTCGCCCGAGCGAACGCGGCAGACGATTCTGGCCTTATGCCAGGGGCGCTATCTGAGCGTGCGTCAACTTGCCGAACTTCTGAGCCGCAGCGGCCGTACGCTGCAGGACAGCTTTTTGTCCCCGATGCTGAAAGAGGGGCTGCTGGAATTGCGCTATCCGGACAAACCGACGCGCCGGGACCAAGCCTATCGAACGCGCGATTTGAAGGCAGGGGGCGACGCATCATGACAGCACCGAAGTCGCTCATCATCAATTCGCCATTCGAAGTGCCGCGCTTTCACTGGCAGGACGAGCGGGGTCAGCTAAAGCTGGCGGAAGGCCGTCGCCCCGCAGGCTATGAAATCTTCGATACCCGCAACAATACGCGGCGCACCGAACCGCTGGAGTTGGTGAATCGGATTCGCGAGCGTGTGGATGCGTGGCGGGCGGCGGACTATCCCGGTGTGACCACGGTGACGCGCAGTTTGCTGGATCACTGGAATGATCAGACGGCGCGCCAGTATCCGTTCTACTTCTGCCAGATCGAGGCGATCGAGACGCTGATCTGGTGGGTAGAGGCGACGGCCGAGCACAAGCAGGGCATTTTCGTGCGTGGCGACGGCGGTGCCTGGGAACGCTTGTGCAACAAGATGGCGACCGGCAGCGGCAAGACCACGGTGATGGCGATGATCATCACTTGGCAGGTGCTCAACGCGCTGGCCTACCCCAAGCGCAACAAGGATTTTTCGCGGGCGGTGTTCATCGTCGCGCCAGGGTTGACGGTCAAGGAGCGCCTGCAGGTGCTGATGCCGGGGAATCCGGCCAATACCTATGATGAGTTCCGGCTATGCCCTTCGGAGTCGATGCGGCAGAAGTTGAATCAAACGGTGGTGCAGATCGAGAACTGGCACACACTGATGCCGTTGAAGGAGCCGGATCGCTCTGTCGTCAAGAAAGGGCCGGAGAGCGACAAGGCCTTCGTGCGTCGCGTGCTCGGTCCCCTGGCGGCGTTCAAGGATCTGGTCGTCATCAACGACGAGGCGCATCACGCCTACCGCATCCCTGCGGACGTGAAGATCAGCAAGAAGCTTGCGGAGGAACAGGGCATAGACCTGGACGAGGCCACGCGCTGGATCGACGGCCTGGATCGCATTCACAAGGATCTGCGTATCCAGCGGTGTTTCGATCTGTCCGCGACGCCGTTTGCGCCGACCGGCCGCAGCAATACTGAGCATGGCCTGTTCGACTGGGTGCTCTCGGATTTCGGTCTGAATGACGCGATCGAGGCCGGGCTGGTGAAGACCCCGCGTGTGGTCGTGCGTGACGGCGTGGTGCCGGATACCCGGACCCTGCGGCCGAAGCTGTATCACCTCTACCGTGATCCGGAGGTGTCGGAGGATTTGAATCGCCGTGGTGCGCAGCCGCACGAGGCTTTGCCGCCACTGGTGCGGCAGGCGTACACCTTGCTTGGGGCGGACTGGCGGCAGACCGCACAAGACTGGCAGGCCGCCGGGCATGTGTCTCCGCCGGTGATGTTAACCGTCTGCAACCGTACCGAGACGGCGGCGCGCGTAGAGCATCATTTCAACAGTGGCGACGCGTATTGGCCCGAGCTGCAGCGTCCGGAGCGTAGCCTGCGTGTTGATTCCAAAGTGCTGGAAAAGGCGGAACTGGGGGCGTCGGCGGGGGCGGATAAGGATTACGAGGCACGTCTGAAATCCATCATCAAGGCCAGCCGCATTCCGGAGGATCGCAAGGCGCAGCTGCTCGGTTTGAAGAAAGAGGACCTGCTGCGTGCGATCGTCGACAGTGTCGGCAAGCGCGGACAGGCCGGGCAGGATCTGCAAAACGTGGTGTCAGTGGCGATGCTGTCCGAAGGATGGGACGCCAAGAACGTAACGCACATCATGGGTCTGCGCGCGTTTACCAGCCAGTTGCTGTGCGAGCAGGTGATTGGTCGCGGCTTGCGTCGGGTCAGTTACGACAAGGAGACGGTGGTTGGGCCAGATGGTGTGGCCCGCGAGCTGTTCAGGCCGGAGTACGTGAATGTATTCGGCGTGCCGTTGTCGGTGTTCCAGGATGTCGGCGGCGAGGGGGAGCCGCCACCACCGCCGAAGCCGAGCACGCAAATTGAGTCCTTGCACGAGCGTAACGCACTGGAGATTCGTTGGCCGAACGTGTTGCGGGTTGATACGGTCGTGCGGGCAGTATTGACGGTGGATTGGCAGCAGGTCGAGCCCTTGCGCCTGGATCCCGCGCAGACGCCGATTAGTGTGGAGATCGCTCCGGCGCTCGGTGGTGCGACGGATTGGGGCCAGATTATAGAGATCGATCTGGAACAGTTGCCTGACGAATTCCGACTGCAGCGCTTGTGCTTCCAGGCCGCTCGCAAAGCCTTCGAGGAACTATCCCCTTCATTCACGGGGAGTCGCGAATATCTGGTGGTGCAGTTGATCCGGCTTGTCGAGCAGTTCATGGCATCGGATCTCCTGGAGATTCCGTCGCTGTTTCATCAGGATCCATTGCGGCGGCGGATTCTGGTCTCGTTGAACATCGATCGCGTCGTCCAACACCTGCTGCGCTTTGTGACGGAGCAGAATCGGGAGCGGATCGAGCCGGTCTTCGACGAGGAAACGCCGATCGGGTCAACTCGACAGATGCGAACTTGGTACACGACCAAGCCCTGCCAGACGACGGCGAAGTCGCAGATCAGCCACGTGGTGGTGGACAGCGCCTGGGAGGCCCACGCGGCGAACGTTTTTGAATCAACGCATGCAGTACAGCTTTCGGCCTATGCGAAGAATGATCATCTGGGCTTTCAGGTTTACTACCTGTGGAACGGCGCGCGGCGCCGCTTCGTGCCCGACTTCCTGATCCGCCTGAGCAGCGGCAAGGTGCTGATCCTCGAGATCAAGGGCGAGGATTCGCCGCAGAATCGCGCCAAGCGAGATGCGCTGGACGCATGGGTTCGCGGAGTAAACGAAAAAGGTGGCTTCGGCGTTTGGGCATGGGACGTCGCGTTCGAACCAGCGCAAATTCAAGACATCATTGTTCGTAATGCTATCCAGACGGCTGACGGTCGGCCTTAGTCGCGGAAATTCTCGAACTGCAGTGGTAGCTCGACTTCGGACTTGCGCAGCAGCGCCATCGCGGTCTGCAGGTCGTCGCGCTTCTTGCCGGTGACGCGCAATTTGTCGCCTTCGATGCGGGCGTCGACCTTGATCTTGGACTGCTTGAGTTCGGCGATCAGCTTCTTGGCGAGCGGTTGCTCGATGCCTTGTTTGACGGTGATGCTCTGGCGCGCGGTGGCGATGTTGACCACCGGTTCGCCTTCTTCGAGACAGCGCACGTCGATGCCGCGACCGGTGATGCGCGGGCGCAGGATGTCGAGCATCTGCTTGAGTTGAAAGTCGCTGGGCGCGCTCAGCTTGATGACGTAGTCGTCGAGCTCGAAGGTGGCGTCGACGCCTTTGAAGTCGAAGCGGTTGATCAGATCGCGGCTGGCTTGATCGACGGCATTGGTCAGTTCGTGCTTGTCGACCTTGGAGACGGTATCAAACGAGGGCATGGCGTTCTTGAACAGTGTGCGGGTGCCTAGTCTAGCGTCGTGCGGGCGTCGCTTCAGGCACACTGGACCGATCAACTGAGGAGACCTCGCATGACCCAGACCGTGAACCCGACCGGTGCCGACCTGAAACGTATTGCCCTGTCGATCCCGATGGATACGCCGGTGACGATGCTGAACCTGCTGCGCTTCCGCGCCGAGGCGGTGTATCCGGCCGACAGTGGTTGTACGCCCTGCAGCGGTCGCGAGGCTTATGCGCGGTATTCGGCGCAGGCGTTCGGCAAGGTGCGCGAAGTCGGCGGCGAGCTGGTGTATCAGGCCGACGCGATCGGACGCTTCATCGGCCCGGAAGGCGAGGACTGGGACGAAGTCCTGCTGGTACGGTATCCGAGCCTTCAGGCCTTTCTGGCGATGGTCTCGATGCCGGACTATCAGGCGATGACGGTGCATCGGACCGCGGCGCTGGCGGATGCGCGGCTGACGGTGACGCGGTCACCGAAGTGAATCGACACTTGGCGGAGCAGTGGCAATGAACTATCGACGTCTGGGGCGTTCCGGCCTGAAGGTTTCCGAGCTGTCGTTCGGTTCATGGGTGACCTATGGCTCGCAGCTGGATACC
>JBFFJL010000095.1:0-10766 GCA_041555955.1 Nevskiaceae bacterium | reverse complement strand
CTTCAGGCTCCACAGCGTCGGTTCGAAGTCTTCACGGTTTTCGTCGATCGAAACCGCGTGGCGCGCGTGCTGGATGATCCGGCTGGGTTCGGTATCGTGGAACAGGAATTCGCGTTCGCCCAGAGTGCCCCAGAACGGCACGGGAATGCCGAGCGCCCCGACCGTATCCCAGACCCCGATAAATTCAATCGGTGTGATGTTGGCGACGGCATGCCGGCGCCGGAACTCTGTGGCTTCCGCTGCGTCCGGGCTGCTGGCTCGCGTCCGCTTGCGATACAGCCGATAGGCCTCCGGGATGCGATGGGCGTGCTCGCGCTTGAGCAGCCCGCAATTGCGTACGAAGCCGCCCAGCGAGCGCACGGTATAGGCACCGCGACTGAAACCGAAAAAGTACAGCTGATCGCCGGGCGCATAGTTGTGCACCAGGAAGCGATAGCAGTCCATGATGTTCTTGTCGATGCCGGCGCCGCTGATGCCGCCGGCAATGCGTTTGCGATCGGTGCCGACGCCCCAATCGTAGAACGCCACCTGCTCGGTGCCATCGGCGTGAGGCTTGACCGCACGCGCCATCCGCAGCACATGCGTTGCGCCGCCCTGTTCCGGAGAGTTCCAGGTGCCATCGGCAAACACTGCGATTCGTTTCATGCGCTTCGCTCCCGGCTGAATCGTCAGCCGACCATAGCGCAGCACCATCGCCGTTTGCAGCGATGGGGGATGAACGGTCAGAGGTTCAGCGGCGCCGCTGCGCGCCGCTGTCTGCGGCTATTTCTGCTTCCACTGGCCGCTGGCGTCCTGGTACCACCAGCCGGCGGCAGCCTTGGCGATCCAGCGTCCGGCGAACACTTCGCGGATCTGCGCTTCCCATTGCGGCTGGCCGTTGACCGTGGCGATTTCGCGATACAGCGCGGCGCGATCGGCGTTTTCGTTGGCCACCATCGTGCGCACAGCATTGCGGCTGGCCAGCGGCACGGCGGCGGGGTCGCGCACGGCGATGTAGCCGTCAGCGCCGAGGCCGATCACGCCAGCGTCCAGCTGCGGCTTCAGTTCGGCGAAGCGGCGCTCCATCTGGGTCTTGATCCGCGTGATTTCGGGCGATGAGGCATCGATATTCGGCTCGCCAGCGGCGGCCGGCGGAATCAGCAGATCCAGCAATGCGATAGCGACCCGCTGCGCGTCGAGGCGCTGCAGCGACGAGCTTGGCGGTGGCGCGGTCGGCGCGCTGGGTGGCGGCGTGCCGCCCCAGACATCATCGATGATGCGGTCGGCCGCTTTCTCGGCGGCGGCGGCCGGGAAGTAGACATTGATCGTGACGCAGGCCGCGGTCACCAGCGCCGTGGTTGCCAGCAGCGGACCGAACAAACCGTGTCTGAAATTGCGCATGAGAGGCTCCGGAACAGCACCAGAATAGAACGGCCAGTATAGGCCGGCGTTCTGAATGGAGTGTGAACTGAAGGGTCCTCAGCGCACCTGCGCCGGGCCGTTGCTGCTGAGCCCCTTGAGTTGGGCCATGAAGGTGCGCCAGTTGACCTCGGTCGAATAGCCGACGATGTCGATGCGTGGAAGCCCCTTGCCCTTGACCAGCACATAGCCGCGGCCATCGGGTCCAGGCTTGATCCCGCTCATGCGGCAGACACCATTGTCGAGTAAGCAGCGCCAGCCGATGCGATCGTAGGCGAAGTCCTCGAAGAAGCTCATGAAGCCGCGCGACAGCAGTCCGGTCGGTCCGCCGCCGATCGAGGAGATGCTGTCGATGGCGCGCTGCGATATACGGTGGCGCGAGCGGTCATCGGGGCTGCTGTACAGGCGCGCATTCATCGCCACCGGCTCCCAGCCGACCACGCGCAGGCCCTGGATATCGCCGTCGAGACGGCCTTCGATGCGGCCGAAATCGAAGGCGCCCGTCACCGCGGCCAGATCGAGCCGGCGCAGTTCGATATCGGCGGCGATCCGCGGCAGCACGCTGAACGGTTCGATCACCTGCAGCTTGCGCACTTCGATGTGGCCGTCGAAGGCGGTTGCCGACAAGGTGCCGTCAACATCGATGCGCCGGTTGCGCAGTTTGAGTCCGGGCAACTCGCCGGACAGTTGGCCGCTGAATTCAGGCCAGCCCAGCGCGCGACACAGGCCCGTCAGCTCGATCGGCTCGATGGCGGCGGAAAAGTCGGCCTGCACCTCAGGTCGTCCCAGGGCGTCGAGTGCCAGCGTGTCGACACGCAATGCGCCATCCAGGACCGGGATCCGGCTGGGGGCAAGCAGGCGCAATGCGCGACCGCCGAGCTGCAGGTCCAGCTGCGCGGCGCCGAGCGGCACCCGTCCCAGCGAAGCCGATTGCCACGACAGCTGCGATGGCGGTATCGGTGTCGCGGCGGCGGTGGCCCAGTGCGCGTCGGCACGCAGCCCGGTGAGTTCGGTATCGAAACCGGGGAGCTGCAGCTGCTGGGCGTGCAGCTGCAGCGCCGCATTCTCGATCGCGCCATTACGCAATTGCAGATCCAGCGCGGCATCGCCACGGGCGGTCAGGCCCTGAATCGGCGTGCCGGCCAATGCGGGTTGCACGTAGCTGGCCAGCAGCGCGTCCAGATGATCGCTGCGCAGCCGTAGTGCCAGTTGGTGGCTTAGCAGCACCGCGGCGGGGTCGAGCTGGCCGCTGAGCTGCAGCTGGCCGATGCCGTCCTGATCCCAATCGAAGCTGTCGAGCTGCAGGAAACCGTTGCGGCGGTATTGCCCACGAGCTTTCAATGTCGCGGGCTGAACACCGAAGTCGACGAACACCGGTTCGACATAGGCTTGTCCGGCGCGCAGCTGCAGTTCGGCGTCAAAGTGCGTGCGTGGGCCGTTCTGCGTCAGGGTCGCCTTGAGCGCCGCCTGCAGCTGATCGGTGGCGATGCGGCCGTCCGTGGCGTTGTAGTTGACGGTGGTGCGCGCGTCGTCGAGCTGCAGTTGCCAGCGGTCGCTGCGTTCCAGCTGAAGCTGAAAGCGTGCGCTCAGCGTGCCCAGCCCCGGGTCGGTCATGTGTAGTCGACCGCCGCTGCAGCGGGGTGTCGCAACCGTGTCCAGTCGCGCGCACTGGCCGTCGATACGCAGTGAGGTGCCGGGCAGCTGTGGCAGCCTCACGCGGGCCGCGCTGAAACCGACGCCACCGCGAGCTTGCCAGTCCAGCGTGACGTCACTGGCCTGGATGGCGGACGATTGCAGGCGACCGATCGTCAGCTGTATCCGCTCGACTGCGCTGGCTGTGGCGCAGTTCAACAGCAATCCGACGATCAGCAAGGTACGCATACCGGCTATCATCGCAGCGCCCGACGCGGCGTGCATGCCGCATCGATGTAGTTGACTCATTGTCCGGATCCACCTTCAAGATGAATACGCGCGAACGCCTGCGTCAGGCTGCCCTCGAATATCACGAGTTTCCGACGCCGGGAAAGCTGGAGGTCACCGCGACCAAACAGCTGGTCAATCAGAACGATCTGGCCCTGGCGTATTCGCCCGGTGTGGCCGCGGCCTGCGAGGAAATCGTGGCCGATCCGGCCAACGCGTTCCGCTACACCGCGCGCGGCAATCTGGTGGCAGTGATCACCAACGGCACCGCGGTGCTGGGCCTGGGCAATATCGGTCCGCTGGCGGCCAAGCCGGTGATGGAAGGCAAGGCGGTCCTGTTCAAGAAATTTGCCGGTATTGATGTCTTCGATATCGAGATCAATCAGCCCGACCCGGACAAGCTGATCGAGACCATTGCCGCACTGGAGCCGACTTTCGGCGGCATCAATCTCGAAGACATCAAGGCGCCGGAATGCTTCCATGTCGAGGAGCAGCTGCGCAGCCGGATGAAGATCCCGGTGTTCCACGACGATCAGCATGGCACCGCGATCATTGTCGGTGCCGCGGTCACCAATGGCTTGCAGGTCGTCGGCAAGTCCTGGGATCAGGTCAAGCTGGTGGTCAGCGGCGCCGGTGCCGCGGCGCTGGCCTGCGTCGACCTGCTGGTCGATCTCGGCGTGCGTCGCGAAAACGTCTGGCTGACCGATCTGGCCGGCGTGGTCTGGGACGGCCGCACCGAGCTGATGGACCCGCGCAAGGCGCGTTATGCGCAGCCGACCGCGGCGCGCAGCCTGGGCGAGGTCATCGTTGACGCCGACATTTTCCTGGGGCTGTCGGCGGGCGGGGTGCTGAAGCCGGAGATGGTGGCGAAGATGGCGCCGCGGCCGCTGATTCTGGCGCTGGCGAATCCGACGCCGGAGATCACGCCGGACGAGGTGCGCAGCGTGCGCGACGATGCGGTCATCGCGACCGGGCGCACCGACTATCCGAATCAGGTCAACAACGTGCTGTGCTTCCCGTTCATCTTTCGCGGCGCACTCGATGCGGGTGCGACGACGATCACGCGCGAGATGGAAATTGCCGTGGTCGATGCGATCGCCGATCTGGCGCGGCAGGAGCAGAGCGATGTGGTTGCCACGGCCTACGGCGTGCAGGACCTGGCGTTCGGGCCTGAATACCTGATTCCCAAACCGTTTGATCCACGCCTGATCGTGCAGATCGCACCGGCGGTGGCGCGCGCGGCGATGGACTGCGGCGTGGCAACGCGCCCGATCACCGATTTCGACGCCTACCGCGAACGCCTGCAGCAGTTCGTGCATCACAGCGGCACGATGATGAAGCCGATCATTGCCGCGGCGCGCAAAGTCGAAGCGGAGCGCAAGCGTGTCATCTTTGCCGAAGGCGAGGAGGAACGCGTACTGCGCGCGGTACAGGTGCTGATCGACGAGCGTATCGCCAGCCCGATTCTGGTCGGGCGTCCGGCAGTGATCCAGAAACGGATTCATGACGCCGGTTTGCGCCTGCGCGAGGATGTCGACTATCGCATCGTCAATGTCGAGGACGATCCGCGCTATCGCGAGTACTGGCAGGACTATCACCGGCTGATGGCACGCCGTGGCGTGACCGCACAGTTCGCGCGGCTGGAACTGCGGCGGCGCACGACCCTGATCGCCGCGATGCTGCTGGCCAAGGGCGAAGGCGACGGCATGATCTGCGGTACCGTCAGCACGACTGACCGCCATCTGCGCTACATCGATCGCATCATTGGCAAGCGCCCCGGGTGCAAGGTCTACGCGGCGATGAATGGCCTGATCCTGCCGGGACGGCAGGTGTTCATCGTGGATACGCACGTCAATGTCGATCCCGACGCCGCCCAGATCGCCGAGATCACGCGCATGGCGGCCGAGGAAATCCGCCGTTTCGGCATCGAGCCGCGTGCGGCCTTGCTGTCGCATTCAAACTTCGGCAGCAGCGAATCGGCGTCGGCGCAGAAGATGCGTGATGCACTGGCCCTGCTGGCAGAGCAGGCGCCTGAGCTGGAGGTCGACGGCGAGATGCACGGCGACTGCGCTCTGGACGAGAAGCTGCGCAATGCGATCCTGCCGGACAGCCGTCTGCAGGGCGCAGCCAATCTTCTGGTGTGCCCGAACATTGATGCCGCGAACATCGCCTACAACCTGCTGAAGACTGCGGCGGGCAACAATGTGGCGATTGGACCGATCCTTCTGGGCTGTGCCGCGGCGGTGAACATCCTGACGCCTTCGGCGACGGTGCGGCGCATTGTCAACGTGGCGGCGCTGACCGTTGTGGAAACCAATGCCGCGCGCACGCCCGGCTGATCGCCCGGCACTTGCCGGTTTCCTGGCGCCGGAGCAAGACTGACGCCAATGACCACTGCATCGACGTCGACCCTGACCCCGCGCGCCGTGCTGGCCGAGTGCCCGCTGTTCGCGCGGCTCAACGCGGCGGCACTCGATGCGCTGGCGCAGCAGGCCGAGCTGATCGAAATCCCCAGTGGGCGCTCGCTGTTTTCCGCGGGAGGTCCGTCGGACAACATCTATATCGTCGCGACCGGGCGTCTGTGCGCCGTTCTCCAGGACGGCACCATCGCCGGCTGGATCAGTCCGCTGGAACCGATCGGCGAAATCGGCGCACTGGTTGAGGAGTCGCGCAGCGCCAGCGTTCATGCGGTGCGCGACAGTGTGCTGGTGCGCGTTCCCAGCCAGCATCTGTACGCAGTGGTCGGCCAGTTCCCGGATGCACTGATCGAAATCACGCGGGTGGTGATTCACCGGCTGCGCGCCAATCAGCGCGTGCAGCGGCTGGATGCTCAACGCCGGACGCGCAACTTCGCAGTGATTCCGGCCTTGCCGGAAGCGGATGCCGGCATGGTTGCGCGCGAGCTCGAGCAAACCTTGTCGGTGAGTTGCAACACGCTGCTCGTGGATGCGAACGCGGTGGACTCAGAACTAGGTGCCGGCACTTCGGATACGCGTATCGATGGCGGTGCGGCCAATACGCGCCTGGTCGAATATCTGAATCGCGCCGAGCTGCAGAACGAGCATCTGCTGTACCTCGCGGGACGCAACCCGGACGCGTGGGCGCGACGTTGCATGCGCCAGGCCGATCGCATTCTGCTGGTGGTTGATGCGCAGACGCCGGCTTATGTCAGCGCAATGATCGACGAACTGCGTCGCAGCGGTACGCGCGCGCCGGTGGATCTGATCGTGATCCGGCCTGAGGGCAGTGGCCCGGGGCCGGTACTGAACTGGATGGAATTCGCCGGCGCGCGTGCGCACTATTTTGTGCGGCGGGACAGTGCGGCCGATTTCGCCAGTCTGACGCGTCAGCTGATCGGTCGCGGTATCGGTCTGGTGCTGGGGGGCGGCGGCGCGCGCGGCTTCGCCCATATCGGCCTGCTGCGGGCGATGCGCGAGCTGGGCATTCCGGTCGACGCCACCGGTGGTTCCAGCATGGGCGCGTTCTTCGCTGCGCTGGCAGCCTGCGGTTATGACCACCACGAGATGCTGCACATTGCGCGCGAGACCTACGTCAACAACAACTATCTGAACGACTATCTGTTTCCGACCATTGCGCTGATCCGTGGACGAAAATTCGTGAAGCGTCTGCACTCGATCTTCGACGAGCGCGTGATTGAAGGTCTGCGCAAGCCGTTTTTCTGCGTCTCGACCAATCTGACCCGGGGTCGGCAGATGGTGCACGACCGCGGTCCGCTGTACATGTGGGTTGCGGCCAGCATGGCGGTGCCCGGGGTGGCGCCGCCGGTGGTCTATCGCGGCGAGCTGTTGTCCGACGGCGGCGTCATCAACAATCTGCCGACCGACGTGATGCAGGCGCAGGAGCGTGGGCCGATCGTGGCTTCGGATGTCAGCAATGAGGGCGGGCTCGGAGCGCCCGGCATCGAAGGGCCGGATCCGGAAGGGCTGTTCCAGCTCAAGGGCGACGCCGAGCGTCCGCGGCTGTTCTCGATCATCTTCCGCACGGCGACGCTGACCAGCGAAAGCGGCACTGCACAACGCGCCGCACGCGCCGATGTCTATGTGCGCATGCCGGTCAGCGGCATCGGCATGTTCGACTGGAAGCGACTCGACGAGGTCGTCGAGCGCGGCTATCGCCACGCGATCGAGCAATTGGCGGCACAACGCGACAAGCTGCTGCCTGGCTAAGCACCGCGCGATCGACCGGCGGTCCGAGGCCGCCTTTCCAAAACGCCTGCACTGACTCACCGCTCCGGGTCGATTGGCCGTAGCGACATTGGTGAACGTCTGTTTACTCTTGCGCCATACGCAAGCGTATGGATACACTGCGGCGCATCAATACGCCTCCGTATTGTTCCGACCGACGCCTCGATCGCCTGCGTGCTCCTTGATGAAAATTGCCGGATCCACTACCGAACCGAAACAGAGTCTGACCGCCGAAGCCTGGGCGCGCGCGGCCTTGGAGGCCATCGCCCATGGCGGGATCGAGGCGATCGCGGTCGAGCCGCTGGCGCGTCAGCTGGGGGTGACCAAGGGCAGTTTCTACTGGCATTTCGCCAATCGCGAGGCGCTACTGCGCGCGGCCCTGGAGCTGTGGGAGCGCCGCGAAACCGAAGAGGTGATGGCGCGCGTCGGTGACGAGCCCGATCCTTACGCGCGCATCGTCAAGGTGTTCAAGGAAGCCAACGCGGGTTATCGCTCGGGCCGCCTGTATCTGGCGATTGCGGCGGCCGAGGATCATCCGCTCGTCAACGAATTCGTGCGGCGCGTGTCCGAGCGGCGCATGGGTTATCTGGTCGAGTGCTATGAGGCGCTCGGCTTCAAGTCGGCGCGCGCACAGCACTGGGCGCGGTTCGCGTACGCGACCTTCATGGGCAACCTGCAGATCCGCCGCGACACGCCGGACCTGATGCCGGCCGGCGCTGCGTTCAACGATTACCTGAAGTTGATGATCAAGACGCTCATCCCGCGGGAGGTAGCGGCGATGAGCACGGACGACCACCCTCACGTCGTGCCCCTGCACAGCGCGGACCGTGCCTAGTTCTCAATTCCTCAAACCCTCCGGAGATTGCCATGATTGGACTGACTCTGACTCTGCTGACGCTCGCTGCGGCGTGGGCACTGGCCTTTGTTGGCGCACCGTTGCTGATCTGGACGGTGGCGGTTGGCGCCTTGCTGGCGTCGTTGTATGCCCTGGGTCTGATGGGCAGCATCGGTCTCGGTATCGCCGCGGTGATCTACCTGCCGCTGGCTCTGCTGCTGAACCTGCGGCCGTTGCGCCGCGCCGTGGTGACCAAGCCCATCTTCGGCGCGTTCAAGGCAGTCCTGCCGGAGATGTCGTCGACCGAGCGCGAAGCGCTGGAAGCCGGCGACACCTGGTGGGAAGCCGAGATGTTTCGTGGCCGGCCTGACTGGAACAAGCTGCTGGACTTCAAGTACACCGAACTGACGCCCGAAGAGCAGTCGTTCCTCGACAACGAGTGCGAGGAACTGTGCAAGCTCTGCGACGACTGGAAGATCGAGTTCGAGCACAAGGATCTGCCGCACGAAGTCTGGGCCTACATCCGTGAGCACAAGTTCCTCGCGATGCTGATCAAGAAGGAATTCGGCGGACTGGGCTTCTCGGCCAACGCGCAGTCGGCCGTCGTCACCAAGCTCGCGACCAAGTCGATCGCGATGGCGGTCACGGTGATGGTGCCCAACTCGCTGGGCCCCGGTGAGCTGCTGATGCACTACGGCACCAAGGGCCAGCAGGACCAGTGGTTGCCGGGCCTGGTGTCGGGCAAGGAGATTCCGTGCTTCGGTCTGACCGGGCCAGAAGTGGGCTCCGATGCGACCGCGATGCCGGATCTGGGTGTGGTCTGCTACGGCGAGCACGACGGCAAGAAGGTGCTCGGCATCAAGCTGAACTTCTCCAAGCGCTACATCACCTTGGCGCCGGTGGCGACCGTGGTCGGGCTGGCGTTCAAGCTGCGCGATCCGGACGGCCTGCTCGGCGACAAGAGCAAGTCGGAATACGGCATCACCTGCGCGCTGATCCCGGCTCGACACGCCGGCGTCTCGATCGGCCGCCGCCATTATCCCGGCGCTGCGTTCATGAACGGCACGATCCACGGTCGCGATGTGTTCATCCCGGTCGACTGGATCATTGGCGGGCCGGCCATGGCCGGCAAGGGCTGGCGCATGCTGGTCGAGTGTCTGTCGGCGGGTCGCGGCATCTCGCTGCCGGCGCTGGCCACAGCGGCCGGGCAGACCGCGTATCGCATGACCAGCGTCTACGGCCGCTTCCGTCGCCAGTTCAAGGTATCGATCGGCAAGTTCGAAGGCGTGCAGGAAGCCACCGGCCGCATCGCCGGCTACGCCTACACACTGGAAGCAATGCGCGTGATGACCGCGTCGGCGGTCGATCACTGTGCGCCGTCTGTAGTGACCGCAATTGCCAAGTACCACATGACCGAACTGATGCGGAAAATCGTCACCGACAGCATGGACGTGATGGCGGGCAAGGCGATCCAGCAGGGTCCGCGCAACTTCATGGCCACGGCGTACAAGGCGACGCCGGTCGCAATCACCGTCGAAGGCGCGAACATCCTGACGCGCAATCTGATGATCTTCGGCCAGGGCGCGATCCGCTGCCACGAATACGTGTTCCCGGAAATGGAAGCGGCGCGCGAAAACGATCTGAAGGCCTTCGACAAGCTGCTGTTCGGCCACATCGGTTTCTCGATCAACCGCGCGGTGCGGGCGTTCACCTTGGGCCTGAGCGGTGCGCGCCTGGCGCGGTCCCCGGTCGAAGGCGAACTGGCGCCGTACTTCCGCAACATGGAGCGCTTCTCCGCGGCACTGGCGTTCTGCTCCGACCTGACCATGGGTGTGCTCGGCGGCAAGCTGAAGTTCATGGAACGACTGTCGGCGCGGCTGGGCGATGTGCTCAGTCAGCTGTACATCGCATCGACCGTGGCCAAGTACTACCTGGAAGGCTCGAAGTCGCCTGAGGAACTGGCCCATGCGCGCTGGGCGCTGGACCACTGCCTGTACGAAATCGGCAAGGCCTTCGACGAGTTCCTGCGCAACTTCCCGGTGGCCTGGGCCCGCGTGGCGATGCGCGCGGTGGTGTTCCCGCTGGGCAACCGCTTCCGTGAGGTCAGTGACCGCGACAATGCGGCCGTCGCCGACATGATTCTGGAGCCGAGCGACGTGCGTGAACGCCTGTCGTGGCTGGTGTTCAAGAACGGTGGCGTGCACGACCCGATCGGTCGTATGGAGCACGCCTGGCAGGTGTCGCAGGACTGCGAAGCCGGTTACCTGAAGTTCTACAAGCTGGCGTCCAAGGGCGAGCTCGCCGGCGACAGTATTGCCGAGCGCCTGTCGGATGCGGTCAACCGCAACCTGCTGACCCGCTCCGAAGCCGATCAGGCCGACGAGTACGATCAGGTGCGCTACGACGTG
>JBFFJL010000094.1:0-10805 GCA_041555955.1 Nevskiaceae bacterium | reverse complement strand
GCCTCATCGAGCTCGGCGAGGTGGATGTCGTCACGCGTACGCGCGCTGCGCAGCACCGCGCGCCGCCGCCACGGTGACGCCCAGGTATCGAGCCAGGTCGCGTTCACGTCGACGCGCCTTTGGATGTGCGCGGCGACAGGTACATTGTGATGTCGGCTTCCATGACGATTTCGTCGGCGGTATTGCGTACATGCACCGGAATCACGATGTCGCCCTGGTAGTTCTGCGCGATCGGTGTCTTCAGTACGGCGCGCGCAAGCAGATCGGTATCGGCCTTTTTCAGATAGCGCACTGTCATTCCACGCGGAATCCAGCGCAGATTGCGTGGCAGAGACGATTCCAGCATCGTGCCTGCCGCCATTTCGCACATTGCACACATGGCGATCGCATTGACGGTGCCCAGATGATTGTGGACCGCGCGACGATTGCGCACCGCGACCTCGCACAGTCCGGGCTTGAGTTCGACGAAGCGTGGCGAGATTGACGCGAAGTAGGGCGCACGCGCGGTCACGGCTCGGGAGAACAGGCGGTTGCCCAGCGGATAGCGGCGCATGCGCTGGAAGATTTCTGCAGGGGTTGCCATGTTCAGGCGGCCTTCTGGTGGGAGTTGGGGATGGCATTACGCAGCCAGTCGGCACTGTCGTGCCAGGCCGGGACCATGAATTTGCGGAAAAATCCGAAGTGTCCGATGGTTCTGGCGCCGAGCGCGGCGGGTGTCAGCTGGCTGAGTTCAACGTGTGCGTTGCGATATTTTCGAGCCAGTGCCTGTACCGCACGTGGAGGCGCGTAGAACGCATCGTCGGTGATCGCGATGAAGTGCATGCGGCCGCGATAGCGCTCGAAGCCGGCGTGCAGGGAACGACCGCCTGCGTCGACGATGAACTGCGGATGCCGGCACCAGCGTGCCCATTCGCGGGCGATGCCGCGCGGCAACTCGGCGCCCAGCAGACGCTTCGGCAGTGGATCGGTCATGGTCGTCGCCAGGGGCACCAGCAGATACCAGATCGCCGCCATCATCGGTTGCAGCCGCTTCGGCCAGTGCCGCCAGTAGCCCGACTGCGATGCGACGCACAACACGGCATCCAGCTGATGATTGTTGGGGGCCAGGCCGATCAGCTGACCGCCAACCGAATGGCCGACGGCCAGCAGTGGGGCGCGCGGATAGCGTGCGGCGAGCTTGTCGATCGCGGCGGCGACGTCAAGTTCGCCCCAGTTGCGCATCGTCAACTGCCCCGCGCGTGCGCCATGAAAGCGCGAGTCGCCGATGCCGCGATAGTCATAGCACAGAACCGCGAAGCCGCAGTCGGCAAGGAATTGCGCATAGGCGCGGTAGTAGCCACGCGGCACGCCGGTCGCCGAGTTGATCACGACCGCGGCCAGTGGTGGACGTTTGGGTTCGAACAAGGTTGCCGCAAGCGGATGCGCGTCCGCGGCGGTCAGCGTCAGATGGACTTCGCGCACGATGCGCTCCGGATAAGGTGGATTCGGCGTCCAGCCTAGGCGCGTGCGGGGACCGCGACAAACGAATTCGGCGACTGCTTCGGGTGAAATAAATTCATCCGAAAAAACCACCTCAGGCGAGCAGGGTTTCGCGCTTGAGGACCGATTTCAGCCAGCGCCGGAACGCAACGACTTCGGGTCTTCCGAGGTCGTCGGGGCGATACAGCAGATAGTAGGCCTGCGGCACGTTCACCAGCATGTCCGGCCAGGGGGCCACCAGCTTGCGCCGCTTGAGCCAGGGATTGACCATCGGCACCAGCCCCAGTGCCAGCCCCAGGCCCTGTTCGGCTGCGCGCAGAATCGCCAGATAGCTGTCCAGCCAGATGTCGCGTTTGGGCGTTCCCAGCACCGTGGCGGTGGCATCGGCCCACATCTTCCAGCCCTCGGGCATCGGTGACGAGTGAATCAGCGCAACGTCCTGTAGCTGGCTTGGGCCGCCACGGCGGATCTTCCGGGCGATGGCCGGCGTGCAGACCGGGACCGCCGAAACCCGCATCAGCCGGTCCGCCGCCAGGTGCTTCCAGTGGCCGCTGCCGAAGCGCAGTGCAAGGTCGGTGTCCTCGTGCAGCAGATCGACCGTACGCAGATCGGTGTCGATGCGCACGTCGATGTCCGGGTGCGCTTCCTGGAACGAGGGCAGCGCCGGCACGATGATCTCGCTGGCGATGAACGGACCGGCGCTGATCTTCAGCGAGGCGCGTGCGTACTGCTGCGCGACCCTGGCGCTGCCGCTGCGCAGCCGCGACAGGGTGTCGCGCACGACGCCGAGATACGCCTTGCCACCATCGGTGAGTTCCAGCGAGCGGTTGCCGCGGCGGAACAGTTCGAACCCGAGATGGGCTTCCAGCGCCTTGATCTGATGACTGATCGCCGACGGTGTCAGGTGCAGCTGCTGTGCGGCGTCCTTGAACGCGCCGGTGCGCGCGGCGGCCTCGAACGCTTCCAGGGTGTGCAGTGGCGGCAGGCGGCGGAACTTCATGTGTGCAGCGTGCTCAACTGACGCCGGCGGCGGCGTTGATCATGGCGGTGATCGTTGGTCGGGCCGCCAGGTCGATACAGTCGGAGAGCAGGCGTGGCGCGCAATTCGGTGTCAATCATCAAGGCGCCGCAGCAGATCAAGGGATGTACCGAAGCTCGCCGAGCAGCCTCCGGTTGAGCGGCTTTGCCTCGGAGGGGGGGCGTTGAATTGCGGCGCATTGCACATTGTCGCCGTGTGACTGCGACGCAAGATACTTCAGCCACCTGTTTTGATTTTTGATTACGGTGCATCAGATCGATGCATCAAAGTGCCGTATCTGACGGTATCCGTCGCTGACATGGGTTCGGCTGTCATCTGCAGGGCGTATGTGAATACACATCAGCGTATCAATGTTCTCAGCTCGACATTCAGATATCACCAGCGGCTCATGTGAGACGTGCAAAGAGTATCGATTCATTGCGCGTGCATGATGACGCTTTGAAATGGAGCCGACATACTGTCAAAGCCCATTCCAGTACGCCGCTGTCGAGACGCTCCGATGCTGAGCATATTCAATCCAATGCGATGTCAGCCCGGCAGGCCAAGTCAACGCAACATTCAATTCAAACAATGCCCTCTGTATCAGTCCCTTGTGGGCGCAGGGCTGATGCTGTTCCTGCTAACAGCATCCTGGTCGGTCGATGCCGGTGGTGCACTTCGCATCTTCGCCGCGGCGAGTCTGAAGGATGCGCTGGATGAAGCGACCGCAGCGTGGACTGTGGCAAGCGGCATTCCGACGCTGAATACCTATGCCGCAACCAGCACGCTGGCACGCCAGATCGAGCAGGGGGCGCCGGCGGATGTCTTCTTTTCTGCCAATCAACTGTGGATGGACTATGTGGGCGAGCGCGGGCTGATCCGTCCGGACAGCCGGCGCGATCTGTTGCGCAATCAGCTGGTGCTGGTGGCGCCGCTGGCCTCCACGCTGCAACTGCGTATTGCCGCCGGCTTCGATCTGAAGGGTGCACTGGGCGGCGGACGTCTGGCCCTGTGCAATCCTGCGGTGCCGGCGGGCAGCTACGGTCGTCATGCCCTGCAGTCGCTGGGGGTATGGGATGCGGTGCAGACGCACACCGTTCTGGCGGAAAACGTCCGCGCCGCGCTGCGGCTGGTATCCCGCGGCGAGATGCCGCTGGGCATCGTCTACGCTTCCGATGCGGTGGCCGATCCGCAGGTGCGGGTGCTGGATGTGTTCCCTCAGGACAGTCATGAACCGATCGTTTACCCTGCCGCGGTGATCGCGAAATCCGACAACGCGCAGGCTGCTGCGCTGCTGCGGTTCCTTGAGGCAGACACCGCGCAAAAGATCTTCATGCGCTGGGGCTTCGTCGCGACAGGGGCGCCGCGGCCGGCGCCGTCGGAGCGCTGACACCTTGCTGAGTCCGGACGAATGGACGGCGCTGTCGCTGTCGCTGCGCGTGGCCGCGGTCGCGGTGCTGGCGAGCCTGCCGTTCGCGGTGCTGGCGGCCTATCTGCTGGCGCGCTGGCGCTTCCCCGGCATCGTCGTCATCGACGGCCTGATCCATCTGCCGTTGACCCTGCCCCCGGTGGTGACGGGCTATCTGCTGTTGCTCAGCTTCGGCACGCAGGGCTTCGCCGGCCGGTTCCTGGCGGAGCATCTGGGCATCGTCTTCGCGTTTCGCTGGACCGGCGCCGCGCTGGCGGCCGCGGTGATGGGCTTTCCGTTGATGGTGCGGGCGATCCGGCTGTCGCTGGAAGCGGTTGATCCGCGTCTGGAAGAAGCGGCATCGACTTTGGGCGCGCGCCCGCTGTGGGTGTTCGCCACGGTGACCCTGCCGTTGATTGGTCCCGGCATCGTCTCCGGCATAATCCTGGCGTTTGCCCGAGCGATGGGCGAGTTCGGCGCCACCATTACGTTTGTCTCGAATATTCCCGGCGAAACACAGACGCTGGCTAGTGCGATCTACACCTACACGCAGATGCCCGGCGCTGACGCGCAGGCGCTGCGCTTGACCGCGGTGGCGGTGGCGGTGTCGATGGTCGCCTTGATCGCGTCCGAGTGGCTGGCGCGGCGCGGACGCAAACGGGCGTCCGGCGCATGACTCTGCAGGTCGATATTCGGCACCGCCAGGGCGACTTCGAACTCAGGCTGACGTTCGAGAGCCCGCAGGGACTGACGGCGCTGTTTGGCCAGTCCGGCTCAGGCAAGACCACGCTGGTGCGCGCGATCGCCGGCCTGCTGCGGCCGCAGCAGGCGCGTATCGCGGTGGGAGAAACCGTGCTGGTCGACACTGCGGCAGGACGCTTCGTGCCGACGCATCGGCGGCGCATCGGCTATGTGTTCCAGGAGCCGCGGCTGTTTCCGCATCTGACCGTGCGCCAGAACCTCGGCTATGGTCGCTGGTTCGCAGCGGACCGGGGCGCTGCGGCCGACGATGCGCGGCTGGTGGAAATGCTGGATATCGGGCCGTTGCTGACGCGCCATCCCGGAGGACTGTCCGGTGGCGAGCGTCAGCGTGTCGCGATCGGTCGCGCGCTGTTGTGCGCGCCGCGTCTGTTGTTGATGGATGAGCCGCTGAGTCAGATCGACGCCACACGCAAGGCGGAGATCCTGCCGTATATCGAACGCCTGCGCGACGAAATCAAGATTCCCATCGTCTACGTCAGCCACGCGCTGGATGAGGTCGTACGCCTCGCCGGGCATCTGGTCTGCATCGGCGATGGCCGCCTGCTGGCGACTGGTCCGACCGCGGCGGTGCTGACACGCACCGATCTGCCGATGTTCGCACGCCGGCCCGACGCCGGCGCCGTGGTCGCGGCAGAGGTGATGACACACGACGCGCACTACCGGCTGACCCGGCTGCGCTGTGCCGCCGGGGACCTGTGGGTGCCGCAGCTGGACCACGCCGTCGGTTCCCAGGTCAATGTCTGGGTGCGTGCCCAGGACGTCACGCTGGCATTGCAGGCGCCGCAGGAGATCAGCGCATTGAACGTGCTCACCGGCACGATCACCTCGATCGGTCGCGCCGACGACAGCACTGCGATGGTGGCCTTGGACTGCAACGGTCTGAGTCTGCTCGCCCGCGTCACCCGCCTGTCGGCCGAGCGTCTGCAGCTGCGTCCGGGCCTGTCGGTGCACGCATTGGTGAAATCCGTCAGCTTTCCGCTGGCCGGCAACGCGGCGGCCTGATCGCGGGTTCCGCCAGCACCGCATCAGGGTGCGGAGCCCCGTATCGGAGTGATCAGTCGGTTTCCGGCGGAGCGTGGCGGATCAGTGCGGCAATCCAGGTGCCTGCCGCGGTGGCAAACGGCGTCAGTTCGATCTGCACGCAGAACTCGGTGCCGTCGGCGTGCTGCGCCCACAGATGCGTATAGCGACTCATCGGACGTTTGTTCGGCATCGATGCGTACACCGAGCGATAGACGCGGTGGGCATTGCGCAGGGTTGTCGGCATCAGTTCCTCGACCATGCGGCCTTCGAGACGCGGGAAGCCGAACATCGTGCGGGCGGCGGGATTGGCGCAGGTGATCTGACCGCTGGCATCGACGATCAGTGCGCCTCCTTCCATGTCGTGGATCAGAGACTGCAGCCTGGACAAGCTCATCTCGGGCGGCGATTGACGCCCGGTTTCCGGCGTCGCATTCGTGGCAACGATGCGGTCGCCGACGACGGAAATCGATAGATGTCTTTTGTTCACGAAGAATGGGTTGCGCCCCCGCGCATCAACCGAGTCTGATGACCGCTGTCTGACATAAAGGCGCGAAATCTGACCGCGCGCCGATAACAGCGCATTGATCCAGATCAATGCCTGTCAGGCTGGATGTCGCTTGACGGTTGTGCACGGCAGGTGGTGGGTTCTCGGCCGCACGGCAGAGTCGCAGAGCCTGTAGACCGGCCGCGATGATTCGAGGTAATCGGTTGCGGCCCGCTGAGCACTCGTGGGTTGATCGCTGCCATGGCATGCCATGCCATGCGAGGCAGGTGGCGACGCGCTAGGCTCTGGTCCCTGCCTGATCAAGACCATCGCCCGTGAGTCAGACGATTCCGATTTTTCCGCTGGGGACGGTGCTGTATCCCGGGGGGCGTCTGCCGCTGAGAGTTTTCGAGCCACGCTATGTGGCGATGGCGCGGCGCTGCTTGGCGGATGATGCGGTATTCGGTGTCAACCTGATCCTGGACGGGCGGGAAGTCGGCGCGCCAGCGGTGCCCCATGCGGTCGGCTGCAGTGCGCGCATCGTTGATTCTACGGTGCCGGAAACGGACGAGTTCGCGCTGCTGGCGGTGGGCGAGTCGACGTTCAGGATTCAGCGCCGTGAGGTGCAGGCGGATGGTTTGATCGTGGCGGAGGTCGAGTGGTTGCCGGTATCGGCGCCAATGCCCGTGCCTCCTGAATTCGCGCCCCTTGTGCAGATGTTGCGCCACGCGGTTGAACAGATGGGCGAGGCGCAGCTGGTGCCGCCGCTGCGCTATGACGATTCAGCCTGGGTCGCGCAGCGTCTGGCGGAACGACTGCCGATGCCGGCCGCAGCGCGTCAGCGCATTCTGGAATGCGCTAACGCGCTGGAGCAGCTTTCGTTGGCAGCGAGCGCGGTGGCGGCGCTGGGCGCCGGCAACGACCGTCGTCGCTAGAACATCTGCGTCGACTTTGGATCGATCTTTTCGCGCGTCGCGGCATTGCGCGACGGGATCCAGTCGCCAGTGATCATCTGTTCGTAGGACATGCCGGGGCCGACCATCGGGTAGACCGAAGCCACCGGATCGATGATCACTTCGAGGAAGGCCGGGCCCTTGAACTCGACGAATTCGCGAACCACTGCGTCCAGCTCGTCCTTGTTGCTGACGCGCTTTGCGAACTCGTAGCCGTCGGCTTCGGCGGCCTTGACGAAGTCCTTTCGGTGCAGCGACTTGTCCGAGCCGGAGAAGCGCGATTCGAAGAACAGGCGCTGCCACTGCTTGACCATGCCGTCGCCATAGTTGTTCAGCACCACGACCTTGACCGGCAGGTTGTAGGTGGTGACGGTTTCGAGTTCGCCGAGATTCATCCGGATCGAGGCGTCGCCGTCGATGTCGATGACGATGCGGTCCGGCTTGGCAAACTGCGCGCCGATCGCGGCCGGCAAGCCGAAGCCCATCGTGCCCATCGAGCCCGAGGTCAGCCAGGTGCGCGGCTGTTTGAAGTCGAAGTACTGCGCGGCCCACATCTGATGCTGGCCGACGCCGGTGGCGACGATCGCCTCGCCCTTGGTGATGGTGTTGATCGCTTCGATCACGGCGTGCGGCTGGATGTACTCGCCGCCACGCTCGTAATTCATTGCGTAGGTCTTTTTCAGCCCGGCAATGTGGGCATGCCACTCGCTGTAGTCAGGCTTGAAACCCTGACCGTCAGCGTGGCTCTGCAGCGCAGCCAGCGCTGGATTGAGCTCGCCGACATGATGCCAGTGCACGCGCTTGACCTTGTTGATTTCCGACGCATCGACATCCAGATGCGCGATCCATTTGGCGCCACGGGCGAAGCTGCCCGGCACGCCGGCCACGCGGTCGTCGAAGCGTGCACCCACGGCGATCAGGAAATCGCAATCGTCAACGGCGTAGTTGGCGAACGCGGTGCCGTGCATGCCCAGCATCTGCAGGCACAGCGGATCGGTCGTATCGACGCAGCCGATGCCCATCAGCGTGGTTGTGACGGGAATGCCGTAGCGCTGCGAGAACTTGCGCAGTGCGGCAGAAGCCTCGCCGTGGATCACGCCGCCGCCGGCGTAGATCAGTGGGCGCCTGGCCTGACTCAGCATCTCGTAGAACTGCGCGGCGATGTCAGGCGTGATCAAGTTGTCCTGCACGGCTTTCAGACGTGCGCGATAGCCTGGGATCGGCAGCGTGCCTTCACCCTGGAAGGGGCCGCTCCAGTTCTGCACATCCTTGGGGATGTCGACCACGACCGGGCCGGGGCGGCCGCTGCGGGCGATCTCGAACGCGGTGCGTACGGTGGCTTCGAGCTTTTTTGGCTCGGTGACCAGAAACACATGTTTGGCAGCCGAGCCCATGATCGAGCTGACCGGTGCTTCCTGAAACGCATCGGTGCCAACCGCGGCGGTGGGGACCTGCCCGCAGATGACGACCATCGGGATCGAATCGGCCATGCAGTCGCGCACCGGGGTCACGGTGTTGGTCGCGCCAGGGCCGGAAGTGACCAGACACACACCGACCTTGCCGGAGGCGCGCGAATAGCCGGCGGCCATGAAGCCGGCGGCCTGCTCGTTGGCCGGGACGATCAATGGGATCGGGTCGACGCCGTCGCGCGCATGCGCCTGATTGTGGCGAAACACCGCGTCATAGGTCGGCAGAATGGCGCCGCCGGAGTAGCCGAAGACGACACCGACACCCTCATCGGCCAGAACCTGGACGACGATCTCAGCACCAGACAGGGTTTTGCCAGCCAGGGGGTGCGGAGCGGGGCGGGATGCGTCATTCATTGCGGGTGAGGATCCTAGAGGCCAAAAAAAGCAGGTGATTTTAGCTTGATTTCGCAGTGCAGCAAAGCTATGTTGCGCGCCCTATGCGCCACATCATCTCTATTCTGATGCAGAACGAGGCCGGAGCTCTGGCCCGAGTTGCGGGGGCGTTTTCGTCTCGCGGCTACAATATCGACTCATTGTCCGTTGCCCCGACGCACGACCCCTCAGTATCGCGCCTGACTTTGGTTACCAGCGGTTCGGACGCGGTGATCGATCAGATCATCAAGCAGAGCCGCAAGCTGATTGACGTGGTCGAGATCATGGATCTGTCGAGCACGGATCATATCGAGTGCGAGCTGCTGATGGTGAAGATCGCGGTCGACGCCACGACGGCGCGCAGCGTGGTCGAGTGCGTGCGTGCGCATCGCGCGTTCGTCCTCGATGAAACCGAAAGCACGCGCATGATCCAGCTGGCCGGCGCGGGCCCGGAGATTGATGCCTTCATCGAAGAGCTTTCCAAGCTGACGAAGGTGTTGGAAGTGGTCCGTTCGGGCGTCGCCGCGATGGAACGCGGTCACGCCGTTATCGAAGTGCCAGCCTGATCCCCAGTATTTTTTGTGCGGGGCTCTGATGCCTCGTTTGACAGCAATTTCGCGGAGCGAAGATATGTCCATCAACGTCTACTACGACAAAGACGCCGACCTTTCCATCATCCAGTCCAAGAAGGTCGCGATCGTCGGCTATGGCTCGCAGGGTCATGCCCACGCGCTGAACCTCAAGGACAGTGGCGTTGACGTTGTGGTGGCGCTGCGTCCGGGTTCGGCAACGGCTTCCAAGGTCGAAGCGGGCGGGCTCAAGGTCAAGAGCGTCGCCGAAGCCTGCGCCTGGGCCGATCTGGTGATGATCCTGACGCCGGACGAGTTCCAATCCTCGCTGTACAAGAACGAGATCGAGCCGAACATCAAGAAGGGCGCTGCGCTGGCCTTCGCACATGGCTTTGCGATCCATTTCAATCAGGTCGTGCCGCGCGCCGATCTCGACGTCATCATGGTTGCGCCGAAGGCGCCGGGTCACACGGTCCGTAACGAGTACACCAAAGGCGGCGGCATTCCCGACCTCATCGCCGTGTACCAGGACGCGAGCGGTTCGGCCAAGCAGTTGGCCCTGTCGTACGCCTCGGCGATCGGCGGTGGCCGCTCCGGCATCATCGAGACCACCTTCAGGGACGAGTGCGAAACCGATCTGTTCGGTGAGCAGGCCGTGCTCTGTGGCGGCGCCGTCGAGCTGGTCAAGGCGGGCTTCGAGACGCTGGTCGAAGCGGGCTACGCGCCGGAGATGGCTTACTTCGAGTGCCTGCACGAGCTGAAGCTGATCGTCGACCTGATGTACGAGGGCGGCATCGCGACGATGAACTACTCGATCTCGAACAATGCCGAGTACGGCGAGTACGTGACCGGGCCCAAGGTCATCAACGACGAGTCGCGTTGGGCGATGAAGCAGTGCCTTGAAGACATCCAGACCGGAAAGTACGCCAAAGCCTTCGTGCTGGAAGGCCAGACCGGCTACCCGGAAATGACCGCGATGCGCCGCCTCAACGCCGAGCACCCGATCGAGCAGACCGGTGCCAAGCTGCGTGCGATGATGCCCTGGATCGGCAAGAACAAGCTGGTCGACAAGGACAAGAATTGAGCCGGTGATTCGTTGGGTATCAGATAAGGGCGCCTGCGGGCGCCCTTATGTTTTTCCAGCCTGGACAGTAAGCTAGCTAAAAGCCGAGACGCCACCGATGGATGCAAGCACACCCGCAACGCAGCGCCGCAAAGGCATTTACCTGCTGCCCAATCTGTTCACCACCGGCACCTTGTTCGGCGGC
>JBFFJL010000093.1:0-10919 GCA_041555955.1 Nevskiaceae bacterium | reverse complement strand
ACCTTCTGCGCCGTGCGGTAGTAATCGGACAGCCAGAAAGTCCGCAGCTCGCCCGAGGCATAGCGACACGGTTCGATTGGAAACGCGGGAATGCCGCCGTCGCCTTTGGTGTCAAACCAGAACGGCTGGAACAGGCGCGGAACCAGATCTGGACGCCGCTGCAGCAGCGCATTGAAGACGGCGACCGAGCTGGCGATGCGCGACAGGCCGCCGCTCTGCGATTTTTTCAGGCATAGCAGTCCAACAATGTCTGCGGCGTCGCAATGCGGTGCCAGTGCCTTGTTGGTGCGGTAATAGCGGACGTCGTCCCCGGTCCGCTGGTCGCGGACATGGCCGAGCAGGTCGCCTTGCGGGTTTTGTGCGCCGGGGACGCCCAGGGAGTGGCCCAGTCCCCAGTAGAAGATTTCGATTTGCGCTGCGCTGATCGCGTCCACCGGCAGGCCGCGGATCAGGACGAAGCCGCGACCGTGATGAATTTCATCGCGCCACTGCGCGATGCGCGGGCCCAGTGTCGGCAGCGGGAGATCGCTGCGGCTGAGTGCAGTCAGGGGTTTGCGCAGGGCCTCGGCGTGTCGCGCCGCGGTTTGGATCTCTGCGCTCTCGGCCGGAGTCAGCGTGATGATCCAGTCGTTGCGCCGACGCAGATCCTCGCCGTGCCAGGCGGCGGGACTGTCGATCGGCGCAAGCGGAATGCGCTCATGCGGACGGGCCAGATAACTCAGCGTTTGTGCGCGCAGTGATTTGTACATCAGGGGGTCCGGTCGGCATTGCGCTGATGCGGGTGTCGCGATTGTCCCGCAAGATGGCAGCGATGGGTATCGATTTGCTGCTGTGAGCTGCCGGCATCGCCCCGTAATATCGAATGACGATGGGCTGGAGGGTTTTGGCGTGATGAAGGTAATGGTCAAGCGGAACATGCGCGGTTGTGCGGTCATGGTGCTGGCGTTGGCCTGCGCGGCCTGCGGAACGTCCAAGGCGCCCGCGCCGACTGGCGGTGGCGGTCCCGGTGCCACGCTGCCGGAGGGCGCGGCGTGCGTTCTGAACAGTCCGGCGCTGGACGTCGGTGCCAGCAATGAACTGACGATTGATGGCGTCACCTACACCAGGACGCATCAGCCGGACGCGCCCGGGCCACTGGAAACGGCGGCTGCCGACGCCGCCGCCGCCAGCGGCAGTTGCGCCAACAACGACCAGTTCCGTTTTGGCACCGGCCTGTACGACACCACGGGGCCGATTGGCGGCAATCCCACCGGACATGCCGACATGTTCGGCATGGTGGTGCCGCCGCAGGAACCCAACGGCATTCATCAGCGACTGTATGCACGCGCGTTCGCGATCGAGTCGCCCTGCAACGACAAGCGCGTGATGTTCGTCTCGCTCGATCTGGGCGCAGTGTCGGCGCTGCTGCATCAGGAGATCCTCAAGAAGATTGCCGACGATCCGCAGCTGACGGGGATCTACACGCGCGACAATCTGATGCTGTCGGCCACGCACACGCACACCGCGGGCGGCGGCTTCGGCGTGCCGGTGTTGCCGGACCTGTCGGCCACGCTGCCGACCTTGATCAACAATCCGGTGGTCTGGGTCGAGAGCCTGATCTTCAGCAACGCCAACTACGACGACGACAACGTCAACGCCATCGTGGACGGCACGGTGCAGGCGATCCGCCGCGCGCACGTGAATCTCGAGGCGCATCCGCAGACCGCCGGCATCCGCATGGCGATCGACGAACTGCTCAACGCCAACATCAACCGCACGCCGCCGGCGTACAAGCAGAACGCGCCGTCCGAGCGCGCGCAGTACATCGACGCCGACGGCCACGAGGTAAATGTCAGCAAGCGTTCGCTGCAACTGAACTTCGTACGCGGCAACGGTTCGGTTGCCGGCGTTCTGAACTGGTTTCCGGTGCATCCGACCTCGATGGGCAATCACGCGCTGTTGCTGTCCGGCGACAACAAGGGCTACGCCTCGCTCGGCTTCGAGAAGCTGATGGGTACGCGCTATGTGGCCGATGCGGACGGGCAGGCGGACGGTGCGGACAATTTCGTTGCCGGATTTGCGCAGGCTGACGAGGGCGACACGATTCCGGATCTGTTCGTGTTTGACGCCGACCTCGACGGCGGCAACGGTCCGGGCGAGGGCGTGCCGTACTTCGCACGCGGCGGCACCAACGAGCCGTACGAGTTCGACCAGCCCGGCTTCGAACGCGGTCAACCGCTGGCCACCGCGATCTCCGGCACCAAGCAGTTGGCGATGGCGCTGCAGCAGATGACCCGCGGCAGCGCGTTGCACGGGCCGATCGACTATCGCTTCTTCTACGCGGACTTCAGCAACACCGAAATCACCGATCCGGTGGTATTGGCCGAGCTGGGCTACAGCGATCTGCCGTCCGAGCTGTACGACGGTGACAAGACTACCTGCACCACCGCGATGGGTGTCGGCTTCGGTGTCGGCGGCGTCAACGGGCCCGGCTTCGGCGCGGCCGGATTCACCTGTGTCGACGATGCGCCGGTGCCGTACACCGACGAGATCCGTAACGGTTACAACGGCCTGTACAACGGCACCGGCTATGTCTCCGTCAAGGTCGACGATCAGAATGTACAAGTGCCGTTTCCCGGTGTTGCTGTCTACACCGCGGCCGCACCGGCGCTGTGCCTGACCACTGCGCTGCAGCCGGGCTACGCCTGCCAGCGCGAAAAGCCGGTACTGATCGGTGCGGAAACCAATCCGGTGCCATTTCAGCTGCTGCGCATCGGCAATCTGGCGTTGCTCGGTGTGCCGTTCGAGGTCACCACGATGTCCGGTCGACGCATCCGCAAGACCGTGCTCGACGTGCTGAAGCCGATCGGCGTCGATACCGTCGTGATTGCCAGCCCGTCCAACGACTATCTGCACTATCTGGCGACGCGCGAGGAATACTCCGCGCAGATGTACGAAGGCGCATCGACCTACGCCGGGCCGTGGGAGCTGGCCGCGGTGCAGCAGGAAGCACGGCGCCTGGCGCTGACGATGGCCGCCGGCGCGCCGGCGCCGGACGGCATTCCGGCAGCGACCTTTGAGCGGGGTCCCGTGTCACAGACTTTCGTCGATCCCGACAGCGAATTCGGTGCGGTGCTGAGCGACGCGGCGGACGGCTACACCCAGGGCGACATTGTCGACGTCACTTTCGTGGCCGGCTATCCGGGCCATGATCTGAAGCTGATGGGTTCGTATCTGTACGTCGAGCGTCAGAACGCGCAGGGTGGCTGGGACGTGGTCGCCACCGATCGCGACGGCGAGCTGCTGTTCGTCTGGGATTCCGACGTCAGCCTGATCAACACCGAAACCGGCACCATCGGGCCATCAACCGCGCAGGCGCTGTGGACGATTCCGGCCAACACAGCGCCCGGGACGTACCGCATTCGCCATGACGGCAGCTATCGCCTGTCACAGGATCAGGTGCCGCAGCCCTACGAGGGCATCAGCAAGAGTTTCGAGATCAACGGTACGCCGGCGGCCTGCCCGTAGTGGTTTGAGTCACCGCCGCTCGCGCGTCGGGGCCGCTGCAGCCTCGATGCGCGCCTTGCGGCACTGCTCGACGCGAACGGAAATTGAACTCGCAGTGATGTCCGCGCAGGCGTGAGGGAATCGCTGCGCGCCTGCGCCGTGAGGTGGTGGCGCACCATGTCGTCGATCAACTCGCTGATCGCGTCGCCGGCGACCAGCCGTCCCTTGTCGAGGATGCGGAACTCGCTGGCGATGCGGTGAACGAACGGACGCTTCTGTTCGAGTAGGAAAAAGCTCGGGCCGATGTCCTGTTTGAGCTTGAGGATCGGCAACGGCACTGAAATCGATTCGAATGAGGCCACAGAACGTGCGATTCAGGTGTCGAATCATGGGGGCATTGGAAGGGCGGTGCTGGGGGCGGAGCAGGTCTTGCCTGTAGCCTGAACTGTGCAGTGATGCGCCTGTGGACTGACGTCGCCGCTGGCAGCTCGGCATCGATCGCAGTAGTGTCCAGGCTTTGGGCCAAGCCTCAGCGTTCCGGAAACATGATTGAGCCTGGGCAAATCGATATCGAAGTGAGCTGGGACGGAAGCACCGTTCGCGCGGTGTCGATTCGTTCGAGCCGCCCCAGTGCGTCCCGTGTGTTGGTCGGGCGCACGCCCGATCAGGTCAGCCCTCTGGTCGGCTTGCTGTTCTCTCTGTGTGGTCGCGCCCAGAGCTTGTGTGCACGGCTTGCGGTGGACGCCGCAATGGGGCGCAGCGCCGACAGCGGGTCCGCCGATCTGCACGCCGTGCTGGCCGAGCGCGTGTTTGAACATCTGTGGCGGATCTGGATCGACTGGCCGCTGGCGCTGGGCGTCGCACCGCGACGGCAGATCTTCGCCGAACTGGCAGCGCCGCTGCGTAACGCGTCCAACGCCGGCGAATTTCGGGCGGCGGCGATCAAGGCGTCCGCTGCGTTGCGGCAACAGAATCACGGGCATGATCTGCGCGCGCTGTTGGTATCCGTGGACGCACTGCGTGATGCCGCATTCTTCGACGGTTGGCTCGCGACCTTGATCCAGCTCGATCGGGATGATGCCCCCGCGACACTTACGCCTTTGCCGAACATGCCACTGCGCGCGTGGCTGTCGGCGCTGCCGCCATGGGATGCGGGTTTCGCACTGGCGCCGATCTTTCGTGGACAGCCGGCAGAAACCGGTGCCCTGACCGATCGGCTTGACGATCCGGGAATTTGTGCGCTGCTGGAGAACGGCAGCGCGGTGGCGGCTCGCGTGGTCGCGCGGCTGGCTGCGCTGGATCAGGATCTGTCGGCGCTGATCGACGAAGCGATGCCCTCCGAACAAATCGATGTCGTCAGGACGCAGGACGGGGAGGCGGTTGCGCGTGTGTTGACGGCACGCGGTCCCTTGCTGCATCGCGTTGTCATCGAGGCGGAGCGTGTCGCCGACTACGTGATCGTCGCGCCGACCGAGTGGAATTTTCATCCGCGTGGGGCTTTGTGTGCGTCCCTTGAAGGCCGCCGCTTTGCGGATGCGGCAGCGCTGAAGGCCTGGGCCGATGCGCTGGTTCTGGCTCTGGACCCCTGTGTCCCGGCGCGCGTCAGCGTCCGCAGCGACTGATAAGCGCAGCGCTAACGCGGATGCCAAGGCGGTAAGCAGCTTTTCACCTTGCCCGATTTCTGCGCTGCCGAAAATTCGTATCGCAATGTTTTGTTTGGATTTTTCCTGATCTACCTGACTGGCACGCTGTTTGTTCTGTAGATGGACAGATTCGATGTCCGTACTGCCATGTCCGGTCGGGGAGGAGAGCCAACAATGATAGAGACCTTTTATGACGTCCTGCGGCGCCAGGGTGTAACCCGGCGCAGCTTCCTGAAGTTCTGCAGTCTCACGGCAACCTCGCTCGGCCTCGGGACCGCTGCGGTGCCGAAGATTGCCAACGCCCTGGAAACCAAGCCGCGCACGCCGGTGCTGTGGCTGCACGGCCTGGAGTGCACTTGCTGCTCGGAGTCGTTCATCCGCTCCGCGCATCCGCTGGCAAAGGACGTGGTGTTGTCGATGCTGTCGCTGGACTACGACGACACTCTGATGGCCGCTGCGGGACATCAGGCCGAGGCGATCTTTGAAGAGATCATGACCAAGTACAAGGGCAACTACATTCTGGCGGTCGAGGGTAATCCGCCGCTGAATGAAGACGGCATGTACTGCATCCACGGCGGCAAGCCGTTTATCGACAAGCTCAAATATGTTGCCAAGGACGCCAAGGCGGTCATCGCCTGGGGCGCCTGTGCGTCGTGGGGCTGCGTGCAGGCGGCCAAGCCCAACCCGACGCAGGCGACGCCGATTCACAAGGTCATCACCGACAAGCCCATCGTCAAGGTGCCGGGCTGCCCGCCGATTCCTGAAGTGATGACCGGCGTCGTGACCTACATGCTGACGTTCGACCGCCTTCCGCAGCTCGATCGTCAGGGCCGTCCGAAGATGTTTTACGGGCAGCGCATCCACGACAAATGCTATCGCCGTCCGCACTTCGACGCCGGCCAGTTTGTCGAGGAATGGGATGACGAGGGTGCACGCCGCGGCTACTGCCTCTACAAGATGGGCTGCAAGGGACCCACCACCTACAACGCCTGCTCGACGGTGCGCTGGAACGAAGGCGTGTCGTTTCCGATCCAGTCCGGCCACGGCTGCATCGGCTGCTCCGAAGACGGTTTCTGGGACAAGGGGTCGTTCTACGATCGCGTCACCGACATCAAGCAGTTCGGTATCGAGTCGAATGCCGACAAGGTCGGCGGTACGGTCGCCGGTGTCGCCGGCGCGGCGGTCGCGGCGCACGCGGCGGTGACGGCACTCAAGCGAGCGCGGCATCAGCCCGACGCCAAGAATCAGCATGGGGAGGGCTAACCATGGCTTATGAAACCCAAGGCTTCAATCTCGACAACTCCGGCAAGCGCGTTGTCGTCGATCCGGTGACCCGCATCGAAGGCCATATGCGCGTCGAGGTCAATCTCGACGAGAACAATGTGATTCGCAATGCGGTGTCGACCGGCACCATGTGGCGCGGACTCGAAGTGATTCTGAAAGGGCGCGATCCGCGCGACGCCTGGGCGTTCACCGAGCGCATTTGCGGCGTCTGCACCGGCACGCACGCGTTGACTTCGGTGCGTGCGGTCGAAGATGCGCTGGGCATCCAGATTCCGGAGAACGCCAACAGCATCCGCAACATCATGCAGCTGACCCTGCAGGTGCATGACCATCTGGTCCACTTCTACCATCTGCATGCCTTGGACTGGGTGGATGTGGTGTCGGCGCTGTCGGCCGATCCCAAAGCCACCTCGGCGCTGGCGCAGAGCATCAGCTCCTGGCCGAACTCGTCGCCGGGGTATTTCCGCGACGTGCAGAATCGCCTGAAGAAGTTTGTCGAGTCGGGGCAGCTCGGTCCGTTCATGAACGGCTACTGGGGCAGCCCGGCGTACAAGCTGCCGCCAGAAGCCAATCTGATGGCGGTGACGCACTATCTGGAAGCGCTGGATTTCCAGAAGGAGATCGTGAAGATTCACACGATCTTCGGCGGCAAGAATCCGCATCCGAACTGGCTCGTCGGCGGTGTGCCGTGCGCGATCAATCTCGACGATGTCGGTGCCGTCGGTGCAATCAACATCGAACGACTGAACATGGTCGGCAAGATCATCAATGACTCGATCGAGTTCATCAACAAGGTGTATCTGCCGGACCTGCTGGCCATTGCCAGCTTCTACAAGGACTGGACCTATGGCGGTGGCCTGTCGTCACAGGCGGTGATGTCCTATGGCGACATTCCCGAAAACGCCAACGATCATTCCGCGTCGAATCTGCTGTTGCCGCGCGGGGCGATCGTCAACGGCGACCTGTCGAAAATTCATGAAGTGGATCTGAAGGATCCGGAGCAGATCCAGGAATTCGTCACGCACAGCTGGTACAGCTATGCCGACGAAACCAAGGGGCTGCATCCGTTCGATGGTGTGACCCAACCCAACTTCACGCTGGGGGCCAAGACCAAGGGCACCAAGACCAACATCGAGGCCATCGACGAAGAAGGCAAGTATTCGTGGATCAAGGCGCCGCGCTGGCGTGGCAATGCGATGGAAGTGGGCCCACTGGCGCGCTACATCATCGGTTATGCGCAGAACAAACCGGAGTTCAAGGATCCGGTCGACAAGGTGCTGACCGATCTGGGTCTGCCGTTGCCGGCGCTGTTCTCGACCCTGGGGCGTACGGCCGCACGCGGGCTCGAAGCGCAGTGGGCCGCAGACAAGCTCAAGCACTTCTACGACAAGCTGATCGCCACCTGCAAAGCGGGCGACACATCAACTGCCAATGTCGACAAGTGGGAGCCATCACGCTGGCCCAAGGAATGCCAGGGGGCGGGTTTCACCGAAGCGCCGCGGGGCGCGCTGGCGCACTGGATCAAGATCAAGGACGGCAAGATCGACAACTACCAGGCGGTGGTACCGACGACCTGGAATGGTTCGCCGCGTGATCACAAGGGTCAGATCGGCGCGTTCGAGGCCAGCCTGATGAATACGCCGCTGGCCAAAGCGGACGAGCCGCTGGAAATTCTGCGCACGCTGCACTCATTCGATCCCTGTCTGGCGTGCTCGACACATGTGATGTCGGCTGAAGGCGTCGAGATGTCCAAGGTACAGGTCCGCTGAAGGCGGCGTTACCGAGATCGGGAGAGCGCACGTGTTCACCGAAGAAACCAACCAGCAGTTCATGGATCGGGCCCGGCTGGTCAAGGCCGTCTATGTCTATGAAGCACCCCTGCGGCTATGGCATTGGGTCAACGCCCTGGCCATCACGGTGCTGATCGCGACCGGGTTGCTGATCGCGTACCCGTTGCCGAGCGTGCCGGGGGAGGCCAGCAACAACTTCCTGATGGGCTACATCCGCTTCGCGCACTTCGTCGCCGGATACGTCATGGGCGTTGGCTGGGTCGTCCGCATTTACTGGGCCTTTGCCGGCAACAGTCACACGCATCAGATTTTCATCCTGCCGTTCTGGTCGAAGAAATGGTGGTCCGAAGTATTGTTCGAGCTGCGCTGGTATCTGTTCATCGAGAAGGCGCCGAAGAAGTACATCGGCCACAACCCGCTGGCGCAGCTGGCCATGTTCTTCCTGTTTACGCTGGGAACCTTTTTCATGATCTGTACCGGCTTCGCGCTGTACGGCGAGGGCGCGCAGGCCGGCTCGTGGGCCGATCGCATGTTCGGTTGGGTGATCCCGCTGATCGGCAGCAGCCAGCAGGTGCATTCGCTGCACCATCTGGGCATGTGGGTCATTGCCACGTTCGTGATCGTGCACGTCTATGCGGCCATCCGTGAGGACATTGTCAGCCGGCAGTCGATCATTTCGACGATGGTGTCCGGCTGGCGCATGTTCAAGGACTAGTCCACTGATCCAATGACATTCCGCCCCCCCTGCCGAGAACGCCATCCGGGCGCGCTGCGTTGTCAGAAATGCTCGAAATAGCTGGGCTATTCCTGTGCTTTCTTCCTCGTATCGCACCCCGGCTGACGCACTCATCAGGGTGCGAAGTCACCGGTTCAGTGGACTAGCTTCGACGATTGCATCGATGCGGCAATGAACGGGCGACGGTATTGATGATCGACGGCGTGCAGCAGGAGCGCCACGCGCCCCGGATTCAGCGTGTACTGCGGTTGCCGCGGCGCACGATGCATCCGGGGCGTTTTCTGTTGACCCGATTCCTGCGACCGTCGCGCGTCAGTCAGGATGCGCTCGCACGCGCGCTGGGTATTTCGCGTCGCCGTCTCAACGAGATCGTCAACGGCCGCCGCGCGATCAGTGCCGACACCGCGCTGCGGCTGGCGCTGTACTTCGGGACCGAGACCGAATTCTGGCTGCGCCTGCAGGCCGCCTGGGACATCCATCAGGCCTGGCGCAGCTACTCTGACGCGGAAAGCCGCTGACCGGACCGGCATGCGGGGTGGTAAGTGTCTTGTCATTGCGCAGCCGCGTATTGCCGAGAGATTTCACAAGGCGCTGATAAAGATAAGGAAATTATTGCAGTCCGAGCTGGCACGCTGCTTGAGTAACGGTAAGCGTTACAACGAGCCTTGGGGGAATCGTGTCGCACTCCATCCTGGTATTGGGCATCGGCAATCTGCTGTGGGCGGATGAAGGCTTTGGCGTGCGCTGCGTGGAGGCGCTGGACGCGGGCTGGTCCTTCGATGACGACGTTCGCCTGCTCGACGGCGGCACCCAGGGGCTCTATCTGCTGCCGTATGTCGAACAGGCGCAGAAGATGCTGGTGTTCGATGCGATCGACTGGGGCTTGCCGCCGGGCACCTTGCAGCTGATCGAAGGTGCTGAGGTGCCGCGGTTCATGGGGGCCAAGAAGATGAGCCTGCATCAGACCGGCTTCCAGGAGGTACTGGCCTGCGCCGAGTTGCTCGGCCGCTGTCCTGAGCTGGCCCTGGTCGGCGTGCAGCCGGTCGAGCTCGACGACTACGGCGGTAGTCTGCGCGAGCCGGTGCGCGCACAGATCGCACCGGCGCTGGCGCTGGCGCTGCAGCGGCTGGCGGTCTGGGGTGTGCACGGGCGTCCGCGCGAGAGTGCCGGCGAGGGCCGCTGCGATCACGCGCTGGCCCTGAACCGCTATGAGTCCGGCCGTCCCGACGAGACCGAGGCCTGGCGCCACGGCGACATGCGCTTCCGGCCGCAATAAAGGATGTGCATCGGCATTCCCATGCAGGTTGAAAAGGTCGAGGGCCTGCGCGCCTGGTGCGCGGGGCGTGGCGGCCACGCCTGGATCGACGTGATGCTGGTTGGCACGGTAAGCCCTGGCGACTGGCTGCTGACCTTTCTCGGCGCCGCGCGCGAAATCCTCGAAGCCGAGCGTGCGCACAGTATCGGTGACGCACTGCAGGCGCTCGACGCGGTGCTGTCGGGCGATCCGGCGGCCGGTGCCAGCGTCGATGCCGCGTTTGCCGATCTGATCGGCCGCGAACCGCAATTGCCGCCGCATCTGCGTCCGCAGCGCTGACGGCCCCGTGGCGCAGACCACCTGGAGGAGATGACGATGAACGATGACCCCGTTTCAGAGGCGCCTGCGGAGCTGCTGGGGTTCCAGCAGGTTCTGCAGCCAGCGGAATCGACGATGCCGCTGCTGCAGCGCCTCGAGCAGCTGGTGGCCGAACGCGGATTCACCCGCGTTGATCACGGCAACGTTGCGGACTTCGACGGCGCTGCCGGCAACAGCGTGTTGCTGCTGACCGCCGATCCGCGGACCAACCCGGAATCGTGGGATCTGCTGGTGATCCTGCCGGAACTGCTCAAGTGCAGCCCCGCGCCGCTAAGGGTTGGCGTTGCCGATCCGGTGACTTCAGCCAAGCTGGCCGTGCGCTACGGTGTGCGCCGTTATCCGGCGTT
>JBFFJL010000092.1:0-10948 GCA_041555955.1 Nevskiaceae bacterium | reverse complement strand
TCATGGCCTTCTACTACCGCGTGTTCGGTCTGTTCGCGATCTCGGCACTGTTGCTGAATCTGGTGATTCTGGTGGCGATCCTGTCCGTGCTGCAGGCGACACTCACCATGCCCGGCATCGTCGGCGTGGTCCTGCACATGGGTATCGCGGTGGACGCCAACGTATTGATTTACGAGCGCATTCGAGAAGAGCTGAGGGCGGGGTCCAAGCCGCATACGGCGATCGAAGCCGGCTACGACCGCGCGTTTCTGACCATCGCCGATGCCAACATCACCGGCTTGATCGCCACGGTCGTCCTGTTTGCGCTCGGCGAGGGGCCGATCAAGGGCTTCGCCATCACCCTGGCGATCGGCATCATCACCTCTCAGTTCACGGCAATTGTCGGTTCGCGTGCCTTGGCCCAGCTGGTCTTCGCCAAGCGTCAGATGAAGGACGTGCCGATATGGTGAGCCTGAGGCCCTGTCTCACTGAGGCGCTCGGATCAAGTTGGTCCGCTGTGCAGCCTGCATCGAGAGCAACTGACTCATCGCGTACATCCCATTCTCGGGACATCCAATGAAATTCTTCGCACGCGTTCCCAATATTGACTTCATGTCCCAGCGCAAGGTCGGGCTCACGGCCTCGACCCTCCTGACGCTGGGCGCGATCCTGCTGGTGTTGGTGCGGGGTCTGAATCTGGGCATCGACTTCACCGGCGGCGTGCTGGTCGAAGTGCAATACCCGCAGACGGTGGAGCTGGACTCGGTCCGCTCGAATCTGGCAGAGGCCGGCTATGAACGCGCCGTGGTGCAGTACTTCGGTGCCAGTACTGCCGTGCTGATCCGTCTTCCCCCTGCGGAGGACGCTTCGTCCGCCCAGGTCAGCACCAATATCCTGCATGCACTGAACGCCGAGCAGAATGGCATCACATTGCGGCGTATCGAGTTCGTCGGCCCGCAGGTGGGTGACGAACTGGCCGAGAAGGGCGGTCTGGCGCTGCTGTTTGCCTTCATGGGCATCATGATCTACATCGCCTTCCGCTTCGAGTGGAAGTTCTCGGTGGGGGCAATCGCCGCGTTGATCCACGATGCGGTGATGGTGTTGGGCCTGTTGTCTTTGCTGCAGATTGAATTCGATATCACCACGCTGGCCGCCATCCTGGCGCTGATCGGCTATTCGAACAACGAGACCATCGTCATCTTTGACCGCGTGCGAGAGAACCTGATCAATCAGCGCAAGGGCGACGTTCTGGACATCGTCAATCTGTCGGTGAATCAGACCCTGCTGCGCTCGGTGATCACGCACTTGACCACCCTGCTGGTGCTGGTGGCCTTGTTCTTTTTGGGCGGCTCCAGCGTCAACAGCTTTTCGATCGCGATGATCTTCGGCGTCATCGTGGCCACCTATTCGTCGATCTACGTTTCGACCAATCTGGCGGTCGCGCTGGGCGTTTCGCGTGAAGACCTGCTGCCGTCGCAGGACAAGGAAATCGACGAGCTGCCGTAGGCTTTCCCCTCGGGATTCACCCCGCGTTCGGGTCGAGTCGGGCTGCTTGCAGCCCGTATCGAGACCGAGCACAGCGGTTGCGGTGAACACCGCGGCATCTCGATACGCTTCGCGACTCGATGCGAACAGACGTCAGGGTGTCCGCTATCTCATCGCACCGCCCGTTATTCATAGTGCGTCCACATGCGCAAGATTTTGACGGTGAATTGTTCGTCAAGGACTTGATAGACCAGCCGATGCTGAATGTTGATGCGCCTTGCGTAGGCGCCGCTCAGATCGCCCACGAGCTTCTCGTACGGCGGCGGATTCTGAAACGGGTTGACCGAAAGAATTCCCAGCAATACCTGTGTTCTTGATTTCAGCCCAGCTGCGGCCAGCTTTTTGGCATCTTTCTGAGCGTGGCTGGAGAAAACCAGTGTCCAGCTCACCAATCCAGATCCGCGTCGAATGCTTCAATCGGCGCTCCGAGACCTTCGACGATAGACTCCCTCATGCCGGGAATGCCCAGTAGAAAAAGCGTCTCCTGAATGGCCGCCCAATCGGTTTCGGAAAGCAGGACAGCGTTGTTCCTCTTCCCTGTGATATGAATCGGTTGATGAGACAGCGCCGCTTCGTCAATAAGCCGATACAGGTTGGCGCGCGCATCACTCGCTGAAAATGTGCTCATGGCAGCTTGGAGTTCAGATAGGCCTGAGCAATCGTACGACAAAGCGTACGTCAACCTCAAGGCTTCTCGCCCTGCGTCGGTGGTGACTGTCCGCCCCCTCTCTCGTCGCCCATTCGGGTCGAGTAGCGCGCAGCCCGTATCGCGACCGTGCGCCGCAGCTGCAGTGAACGCCGCGGCATCTCGATACGCTTCGCGACTCGATGCGAACGGAGTGTTGCAGCATGGCAGGCTGGCCATCGCCTCCAGGGACATGTGAACTGTGGTTGACGTGTGTTTTGTGTTGACTACAGTTAACACATGCTCGAGTTGATCAAGAGCGCTACTTTTGATCGTTGGCTGAGTGAACTGCGGGTTATCCGGGCGGCCGCACGTATTCAGGTTCGGCTTGATCGATTGGCTGCGGGAAATCCGTGCGATGTCCGTCCTGTCGGTGATGGGATTTCGGAGATGAGAATCGACTATGGCCCCGGATACCGCGTGTACTACATGAAGCGTGGCGTGATGGTCATTATCCTGCTGTGCGGTGGTGACAAATCCACGCAGAGCAAAGACATCGCTCAGGCCAGTGGCATCGCCGTGCAATGGAGTGATTGAACCATGAACAAGGAAACTTTCAGCCGGTACGACACCGCTGATTATCTCAAGAACGAAGGGGACATCGCTGCTTACATGGAAGCGGTGATGGAGGAGGGCGGCGATGATCCAGCGTTTGTTGCACGTGCCCTAGGAACCGTTGCTCGTGCGCGCAACATGAGCCAGCTCGCTCGCGACACCGGCCTTACGCGCGAGGGGCTATACAAGGCATTGTCGGGTGAAGGCAATCCCAGTTTCGCCACCGTGATGAAAGTTGCGCAAGCGCTCGGGCTGCAGATGACGTTTCGGCCGGTTTGAACAGTTTCAGAGAGGCCGTCCATCACGCCCCCCGTTCGGGTTGAGTAGGGCCGCTTGCAGCCCGTATCGAGACCAGTGACCACAGCGCGTTCCCGCCACAGCCTCTGTCTGAACGAAAGCGGTGATGATCAATGATCCTGATTTACTACAGGACGCACCCCCAATTGGGTGTTTAGTTGCAACACCGTTGGCGTACTATTAACAAAATCATGCCGACACCTGATATTTCTCAGGAAAGTTGGCAGTCGCTCGACCAGGCGCACCGGTCAATGGCGGAAAAGAGGCGAGGGAGTCAATGAGGATTCTGGTGGTCGGCGGTGCCGGATATATCGGCGCTCACATGTGCAAGTTCCTGTCCGAGCACGGACATGAGCCGGTCGTGTGCGACAACCTGTCCACCGGGCACCGTGAAGCGGTGCGTTGGGGCAGCCTCTCCGAAACCGACATCGGCAACGTCGAGGCCATTGATCAGTTGCTCGGCAGCATGCGCTTTGATGCCGTCATGCATTTTGCCGCAGCGTCGCTGGTCGGCGAGTCGGTGACCGATCCGCTGAAGTACTACCGCAGCAACATCGCCAACACGGTCAATTTGCTCGACGCCATGCGGCGTCACGGCATCAGGCGTTTGGTGTTCTCGTCAACGGCCGCCGTCTATGGCGAGCCCAGGACCGCGCTGATCGACGAGCGCCATCCCACCAATCCGCTGAACCCCTATGGTCGAACCAAGCTAGTCATCGAGCAGATGCTGCAGGATTGCGTGGCGGCGTACGGCTTTCGTGCGGTGGCGCTGCGCTATTTCAACGCTGCGGGCGCAGACCCGTCCGGCCTGATTGGCGAATCGCACGAGCCGGAAACCCACCTGCTGCCACGACTGCTGCGTCGCGCGGCCGGAGAGGAACTGGATGTACGCATTTTCGGCGACGACTACGACACCATCGACGGCACCTGTGTGCGCGACTACATCCACGTCAACGATCTGGCCGACGCGCACCTGCGCGCTCTGCGCACGCTGGATCTGTTGCCCGGCTTCCAGGTCTTCAATCTGGGCAATGGCGCCGGCTATACCGTCCGGCAAGTGGTTTCTGCGGTGGAAGCAGTGATCGGACGGTCACTTGCTATTGAAGTGGGTGCGCGCCGCGAGGGTGACCCCAAGGCTTTGGTGGCGAGTGGTGTGCGTGCACGCGAGGTTCTGGGTTGGTCGCCACATTGGACCGATCTGTGTGCCATCGTGGAATCAGCCTGGCGCTGGCATCAATGCCCAGCATATTGAAGAGATCGGCTGCTCGGTCCTGCGGGCAGGCCGCATTGGGTGCCGTCATGGCCGCACAGCGGATCTCACCCGCAGAGGCTATGTCGCCGGAACAAGACTCACGGCTGCGCAGCGGAGAAGGGCGGGCAAGCTCAAATACGTCCAGGCAGCGCAAGCGCGGTTGCACTGGCCGGGTCTTGGGTGGAAAATTGCCGACAGATAAATGCCCGGGGTTGAGGCATGAACCATGCGCTGATGCGTCGAAAAAGCGGCCGCAAGGGCCAATCAAGAGCGCATGCTATGGATGGCAGAGGGTAGGGAGATGATTTCGAGGATCAGTTCGGCATTGCGGCAGCGCCTGGTGTCGTTGCCTGCGCGTGCAAAAGTCACCATCGCGATGTCAGCCGATCTGGTCGTGCTGTACTTCGTCGCCGTGTTCGTGGCGCACATCCTTGGCGGACGTGGTGGTGCAAGTGCAGTCGAAATTCACCGGCTGCTTCTGGCGGCACCCATCGCAGTGGTGGCTGCGATGTTGCTGATTGGCAGTTATCGGGTGGTCGTCCGTTTTGGCGGAGTTGACATTATCGGCCGCTGCGCGCGCGCGGTATTCGTCGTGTCCCTGCTGCTCGGCGTTGCCACCTTGTTGCGGCATCGTTGGACATCGGCCGTTGAGGTCGCTCTGCTGTTCGGGGTTTCCGGATTCTCCGGTCTGGTCTTGCTGCGTCGGCTTGCACAGCGATTCCTGCGTCCGATGTCACGTTCGGCGCGCACGACCAACGTGGTCATTTACGGTGCCGGGTCTGGCGGGATTCAGTTGGCCTCAGCGCTGATGACCAAGCCTGAATACAGCATCGTCAGCTTCGTCGATGACGATAGGCGGCTTCAGGGGCGGACGATTCGCGGGATCAGGATTGCGGCACCAGACAGTTTGGCCGACACCATGGCAAGAGGCCAGATCGACAGAATCCTGCTGGCGATCCCGTCCCTGAGTAGCGACCGGCGACGCCAGATCCTGGAGTTTCTCGAACCTCTGTCCGTCACCATTCTGGTGATGCCGGGCCTGGATGAACTGGCCAGTGGCGCCAAGCGCGTTGACGACATGCGGGTGGTTCAGATTGAGGATTTGTTGGCGCGTGACCCGGTTCCTGCTGACGACAATCTGCTGCATCAGTTCATCCGCGGAAAATCCGTCATGGTGACCGGCGCGGGTGGATCCATTGGGTCCGAGCTCTGCCGCCAGGCTGTCCGCATCGGTGCGCGCAAATTGGTGATGTTCGAGGTCAGCGAGTTTGCGCTGTACAGCATCGACCAGGAGCTGCGCGCGATCGCGGCGTCCGCGCGGTGTGAGATCGTCCCAGTGCTGGGAACCATCCTGGATGAGCCGGCGCTGCGGCGCTGCATGCGGGAGCACGCGGTCGAAACGGTTTACCACGCAGCGGCCTACAAGCATGTGCCGATGGTCGAGTCCAACGTGGTCTGCGCGGTACGCAACAACGTGCTCGGCACGCTGGCCAGCGTCAATGCGGCCGCAGACACAGCGGTGCAGAACTTTGTCCTGATTTCCACCGATAAAGCGGTTCGCCCAACCAGTGTCATGGGCGCATCCAAGCGAGTCTGCGAGCTGATCGTGCAGGCCCGGTCCGCAGTGACGCCGCAGATGCGCATGAGTATGGTGCGGTTCGGCAATGTGCTCGGCTCCAGTGGATCGGTGGTGCCGCTGTTCCGCGAGCAGATCGCGCGCGGCGGGCCGATCACGGTCACGCACCCCGAAGTCACCCGCTATTTCATGACGATTCCGGAAGCTGCACAGCTGGTGATCCAGGCGGGCTCGATGGGACGGCGTGGCGAGGTCTTCGTGCTCGACATGGGCCAGTCGGTCAGGATCATGCAGCTGGCCGAGCGGATGGTTCACCTGTCCGGCCTGACGCTGAAATCCGAGGCGGATGGCCCCGGCGATATCGAAATCAGAATCACCGGATTGCGGCCGGGCGAGAAGCTGTATGAAGAGCTGCTGATCGGCGACCAGACCCAAGCTTCGGCGCATCCGCGGATCAGCCTGGCACAGGAAACGTATCTCGATTGGGAAGAACTTGAGCGCTGGCTGGCGGATCTGGACACGGCGGTGCGGGATGCCCAGGCAGAAGTAGTGAAGCAACTCCTGGCCAACGTCGTGCAAGGGTATTGCTCCACCGCTGTGGAGCCTCCGGAGAGTGGCACTACCGAGGGAGAGGCCGGCTCGCCTGCCAGCTCAGAGAGCCATGGAAATGTCGCAGGCCGGGCAGGACAGACGCATCTAGTGCTAGGAGAAGTGCAGGTCGCCCACTGATTCCCCGGCTGGCGCGCCTGCGGCAATGAAGGGACGCATCCGGCCTGATGCACTTTGAATCAGGTCTTCAGGTGCATCTCGCAGCCCCGAGTGCAGATCACGAACCCGCCACCAATCAGTCCTGTCTCCGCAATTCGTCAACAATCAACCCAACAAAAAATGGCAACTCGAATCCTGGTCACCGGCGCGGCCGGCTTTATTGGTATGCATACCTCGCTGCGTCTGCTCGCTCGTGGCGATGAAGTCATCGGCCTCGACAATCTGAACGATTACTACGATGTCACGCTCAAGCAGGCAAGGCTCGAACGCCTGCGGGCGTTTCCCAACTTCACATTCGAGCACAAGGATGTGGCTGACCGCGCGTCGATTCCCCAGCTCTTTACCAGCTACCGTCCGCAACGCGTGATTCATCTGGCAGCGCAGGCCGGGGTGCGATATTCGCTGACCAACCCGCATGCCTACATCGACAGCAATATCGTCGGCTTCACCAACATCCTTGAGGGCTGCCGCCATTACGGCGTCGAGCACCTGACCTATGCCAGTTCATCGAGCGTCTACGGGGGGAATACGCGCCTGCCGTTCTCTGAGCACGACAATATCGATCACCCCGTCAGTCTGTACGCCGCGACCAAAAAAGCCAACGAGCTGATGGCGCATACCTATAGCCATCTGTACCGGCTTCCAACCACCGGCTTGCGTTTCTTTACCGTGTATGGCCCCTGGGGACGACCGGACATGGCCCTGTTCCTGTTTGCCAAGGCCATCCTCGAAAACCGCCCGATCGATGTGTTCAACAACGGCAACATGGTGCGCGACTTCACCTACATCGATGACATCGTCGAAGGCGTCATCCGCGTCTCCGACACCCCTGCCGCGCCGAGCGAGGCCTTTGACCCGTCAGCTCCCGATCCGGCGACCAGCAATGCGCCGTATCGTGTCTTCAATATTGGCAACAATCAGCCGACACAGCTGATGCAGTACATCGAGGCGCTGGAACAAGCGCTCGGCAGGAAGGCCGAGAAAAACTATCTCCCGATGCAGGCGGGTGATGTGCCTGCCACCGCCGCCAATACCGACGAACTCAACGCCTGGGTCGGCTTCAAGCCCTGCACGCCCGTGACCGAGGGCATCGCCAAGTTCGTTGCGTGGTATCGCGACTACATGGGTGTGTGAGGCCGGCGCCGAAAAAAGCCAACGACGTTGACCGTCCTAGAACGAGATTGAGTGAATGATTGAACTTGAAAACATCAAGCTGGCCGTCATCGGCCTGGGCTACGTGGGGCTGCCGCTCGCCGCGGAGTTCGGCAAGCATTACGACGTGGTGGGCTTCGATATCCGCGAGGCGCGCATCAATGAGCTGAAGCAAGGGGTTGATCAGACGCTTGAGCTCAGTGCGGATGAGCTCAAATCCGCGCCGCGTCTGCAGTTCAGCGCCGATGCATCCGCATTGCAGCGCTGCAATGTCTTTGTCGTCACCGTGCCCACGCCGATCGATGCACACCGGCGCCCGGACCTGACGCCGCTGATCAAGGCATCGGAAACGGTCGGCCGTGTACTCAAGAAAAATGACATCGTCATCTACGAGTCCACCGTCTATCCGGGATGTACCGAGGAAGATTGCGTTCCGGTTCTGGAGAGGACCTCCGGTCTGAGCTTCAACAAGGATTTTTTCGTCGGCTACAGCCCCGAGCGAATCAATCCGGGGGACAAGGCACATCGATTGCCAATGATCCGCAAGGTGACCTCCGGTTCGACGCCCGCAACGGCCGATCGGGTCGATGCGCTCTATGCCAGCATCATCACCGCAGGCACCTACAAGGCCGAAAGCATTCGCGTGGCCGAAGCGGCCAAGGTGATCGAGAACACGCAGCGAGATCTCAACATCGCGTTGATCAACGAACTGGCGATTATCTTTAACAAGATGGGCATAGACACCGGGGCCGTGTTGAACGCAGCCGGAACAAAATGGAATTTCCTGCCGTTTCGCCCCGGCCTCGTCGGTGGCCACTGCATCGGTGTCGACCCCTATTACCTGACGCACAAGGCCGAAGCCATCGGCTATCACCCGCAAGTGATCCTGGCGGGACGGCGGATCAATGATGGAATGGGTGCCTATGTGGCCGGACAGATGGTCAAGGCGATGCTGAAGCGGCGCATACAGGTCGATGGCTCACGTGTTCTCGTGCTGGGTTTGACCTTCAAGGAAAACTGCCCCGACTTGCGTAATACCCGGGTCGTGGATGTCGTGAACGAACTGCGCGACTACGGCGTCAGCGTTGATGTGTTCGATCCCTGGGTCAATGCCGATGAGGCACAGCACGAATATGGCATCGCCCCGATTGCACGGCCCGAGCGCGGAGTCTACGACGCCACTGTCCTGGCTGTGGCCCATGACGAATTCCGCTCGCTTGGAGTTGAGGCGCTCCGTGCCTTCGGCAAGCCTGGTCATGTGCTCTACGACCTGAAATCGGTCCTGCCTGCGGATCAAAGCTGTCTGCGGCTGTGACCCGTTGCGTACTGGAATTTCTTTGGAGCGGCACGAGAGATGAAACGATTTTCCCTGATTGGTGCAGCCGGCTATATCGCGCCGCGACACATGCAGGCCATCAAGGCGACGGGTAACGATCTTGTCGCGGCCTTTGATCCCAACGACTCGGTGGGAATCATTGACAGTCACTTTCCGGACGCGAATTTCTTCACTGAGTTCGAGCGATTTGATCGTCATATCGACAAGCTGCGGCGTAGTGCACAACCGATTGACTATGTGTCGATCTGCTCCCCCAACTACCTGCATGATGCCCATATGCGCTTTGGCCTGCGCTCGGGGGCGGATGTGATCTGCGAAAAACCACTGGTATTGAATCCCTGGAACATTGACGGTCTGGCGGAGATCGAGCGCGATACCGGACAGAAGATCAATACCATCCTGCAGTTGCGGCTGCATCCAGCAATCATTGCCTTGCGCCAGAAGATGCAGGATCGAGCAAGCGATACCAAGGTGGACGTGGACCTGACCTACATTACGTCCCGGGGACGCTGGTACTTGCAGAGCTGGAAGGGTGACACCAGAAAGTCGGGCGGTATCGCAACCAATATCGGGGTGCATTTCTATGACATGCTGCAATTCCTGTTCGGCGATTTGAAAGAGAATCGGGTTCATTACACCTCAGACGTGAAGGCAGCGGGATACCTTGAATATGCCCAGGCTCGGGTGCGGTGGTTTCTTTCGGTTGATGTGACTGATGTGCCCGAGGCGGTGCGTGCCAGCGGTCAGCGCACTTATCGTTCGATCAGTGTTGCTGGAGAAGAAATCGAGTTCTCCGGAGGATTCACTGATCTGCACACGCGCAGTTACGAGGAGATTCTAGCCGGGCGAGGATTCGGGCTGGAGGAAAGCCGAATTGCTATTGAGACCGTTGCAGCAATCCGAACAGCGACACCACTGGGGCGAGTCGGAACCTATCACCCCTTTCTGGATCGGGTGAGCGAATGATTGTGACCGCTCAAGGCGTCAGCATTCACGAAAGCGCAGTTGTCGACGACGGTGCGCAAATTGGCGCAGGTTCGCGCGTCTGGCATTTTGTTCATATCTGTGGGGGGGCGAAAATCGGCGAGGGCGTTTCATTGGGGCAAAACGTTTTCGTTGGCAACAAGGTCGTCATTGGTGATCGCTGCAAGGTTCAGAACAATGTTTCCGTCTACGACAATGTGACGCTGGAAGAGGGTGTGTTCTGTGGGCCGAGCATGGTCTTCACCAATGTCTACAACCCGCGGTCACTGATCGAGCGCAAGGACGAGTACCGGAACACGCTCGTAAAGCGCGGCGCGAGTCTTGGTGCGAACTGCACGGTGGTCTGCGGAGTCACCATCGGGGAATTTGCTTTTGTTGGCGCAGGCGCGGTCATCACCGCTAATGTTCCAGACTATGCCCTGATGGTAGGCATCCCGGCGCGCCAGATCGGCTGGATGAGTGCCTACGGCGAACGGCTTCAACTGCCACTTGCCGGCGATGAAGCCGCAGTTTGCCCGCATACCGGAGAGATCTATCGCTTGCATGGCGCGCAAGTGGTCCGTGAGCCTCAGCCATGATCTCGTTCATAGACCTTGCTGCCCAACAGGCTCGGATCAAGGCCCGGATCGACGCCGGCATTGCGCGGGTCTTGGCGCATGGAAAATACATACTCGGACCAGAAGTTGCCGAGCTGGAGGACAAGCTGGCTGATTATGCCGGGGCCAAGTACTGCATCACCGTAGCCAATGGAACCGATGCGCTGCAAATTGCGCAAATGGCGCTGGGCATTGGGCCAGGAGATCAGGTCATTACGCCCGG
>JBFFJL010000091.1:0-10981 GCA_041555955.1 Nevskiaceae bacterium | reverse complement strand
CGGCCGCATGTTCGCGCAGGTTCTGATCGAGCGCAGCGCCGCAAAGGTCTATGCGGCGGCGCGAAATCCGGACTCGATCGACCTGCCGGGCGTCGTGCCGCTACGCCTGGACGTCACCGATGCCCTGCAGGTGGCCGAGGCGGCACGTCAGTGCGGCGACATCACGCTGCTGATCAACAATGCCGGCATCTTCCGGACCGGCACGCTAGATGCGGACGACGCCGTCGCCGTCGCGCGCGAGCAGATGAACACCAACTACTTCGGCGTGCTGGCGATGTGCCACGCGTTCGCCCCGCTGCTGGCGGCCAACGGCGGCGGCGCGATCGCCAACATGCTGTCCGCGCTGAGTTGGGCCACGTTGCCCGGTACCGGCGCCTACAGCGCGTCCAAGTCCGCGGCCGGGGCCCTGACCAACGACATCCGCCAGACGCTCGCCGCACAGGGAACGCAGGTCCTGGGCATTCATGCCGGCTACATCGATACCGACATGGTCGCGAATGTCTCGGCGCCCAAGAGCAGCCCCCGTCAGGTGGTCATGCAGACACTCGATGCGCTTGAAGCCGACGCCAGCGAAGTGCTGGTCGACGACATTTCGCGCGAGGTCAAACATGCGCTGACCTCTACGCCACCGGCGTTTCGCGTCGCCTGATCGTTCCAGTCCAATTTCAGGAGATCACCATGATCGATGCCGTCATTGCCGGATACGTCCGCACCCCATTTCACTTCGCACGCAAGGGCCGACTTGTCGGTGTGCGTCCCGACGATCTCGCCGCGATCGCGATCCGTGCGCTGGTCGACCGCGCCGACATCGACCCGGCGCTGATCGAGGACGTGCTGCTCGGCTGTGCCTATCCCGAGGCCGAACAAGGCAGCAACATCGCACGCCTCGCAAGCTTGCTCGCCGGCCTGCCGCAGTCGCTGGGCGGCGCCACGATGAACCGCTTCTGCGGCTCGTCGATGACCGCCATCCACACCGCTGCGGGACAGATCGCGATTGGCGCGGGGGAGGCCTTCATCTGCGGCGGCGTCGAATCGATGACGCGGGTGCCGCAGGGCGGCTTCAACCATTCGCCGAATCCGCGCTTCAGGACGCGCGACGGCGGCGACGCCGAGATCATGACCGAGGCGTACATCGCTATGGGCGAAACCGCCGAGAACGTCGCCGAGCGCTATCAGGTGTCCCGTGCCGAACAGGAACAGCTCGCGTTCGAGTCGCAGCAGAAGGCTGCGGCGGCGCAAGCAGCCGGCAGGCTCAAGGAGGAGATCGTCGCGGTGCCGACCGCGGATGGCGTCGTCGATGCCGACGGTTGCCTGCGTCCGCAGACGACCCTGGACGGACTGGCCGCGCTCAAACCCGCGTTTCGTCCGGACGGCACCGTCACCGCCGGCACGGCATCACCGCTAACCGACGGCGCCTCTGCGGTGCTGGTGTGTTCGTCCGCTTTCGCGGCGCGTCATCGCCTGCCGGTGCTGGCACGGATCAAGTCCGTGGCGGTGGCCGGCTGCGAGCCGGAGATCATGGGCATCGGTCCGGTGCCGGCGACGCGCAAGGCGCTGGCCCGCGCCGGCCTGACGATCGACGACATCGATATCGTCGAGATCAACGAGGCCTTCGGCAGTCAGGCCGTGGCCTGCCTGCGCGAACTCGGCATCGCACGCGACAGGGTCAATCTCGACGGCGGCGCGATCGCGATCGGCCATCCGCTCGGCGCCACCGGCGCGCGCATCACCGGCAAGGCTGCGCAGCTGCTCAAGCGTGAAGGCAAACGCTACGCACTCGCCACGCAATGCATCGGCGGCGGCCAGGGTGTGGCGACGATTCTCGAAGCGGTCTGAACCCCGACCCGTGCAGCCATTCATCTGACGTCGCGATACGCACGCGGCGTCTCGCCAGTCCAGCGCTTGAACGCACGGCGGAATTCGCGGCCGTCGCTGTATCCCAGCTCTGCGGCGACCGCGGCGACACTGTGCCGCGCATCCGCCAACAGCTGCTGGGCGCGCTCGGAGCGCAGCTGGTCGTGCAGTTCACGAAAGCTGATGCCTTCCGCGGCCAGACGCCGGCGCAAGGTGCGCTCGGTCATGTGCAGCGCCGCCGCCGCCGCCGTGGCGCTGGGCTGCTGGCCCAGCCGTGCACGCAGCCAGCGTTCCAGCGACACCAGCATTTCGCTGGCACTGCGTACCGATTCGGCCTGCGCCCGGCACACGCGCAACGCCTCGGTCAAGGTGACCGGGTTGTAGGTCGGCAATTCCTGATCGAGCAGCCCCGCACGGAACCACAGGCGGTTTTCGCTGGCCGAGAACCGCAGCGGACAGCCGAACTGTGTCTCGTACGCGGCGCGGTAGCGCGGTTCCGGATAACTCAGTTCCAGGCGCAGCAGCTGATGTCGGGGGCCCAGCATCGCGCGGCTGACATTGGTCACGCTGGCAAAGGCTTCCTCGCACAGGAACGGCAGCAGTTCGGCTTCGGCGAAGCGTTCGCGCGCAACCAGCGCGATCTCGTCGCCGCTGCGCTGCAGCTCGATATCCAGCAGGCTGCCAGAGATCTGGTGGTATTCCAGGCCGGTCCGCACCGCATCGCCGAAGGTGCGGCAGGACAACATCGCGAACCCGAGCATCCCGAACGACGACAGCGACTCGCGCCCGCCCAGCGCCAGGCCGACGCCGACATCACCGAACTCGCGCACGGCGCGGCGGATGATCGTCATCGCCTGGCGATAGGACACGTGCTGGCCGGGCTCGTGGCTCTGCGCCACGCTGAGTCCGGTGCCGGCGAACCAGACTTCCGGATCGACGCCCTGCGCGTGACCGTAGTCCGCCAGCATCGCCAGCAGAATCGTCGGGATCACCGCCGCGCGATAGCGCTGGATGTCGATACGACGCATCAGGGTGTCGGCTTTGCGCTGGGCCATGGGCCTCAAGTTGTCCGTTTTGCCCCCCATCTTGCCGCAGTCGCCCTCCCCACGCGAGCCCGGCTTTGCCAGCATAGGACTCCCGTGACTTTGATCGAGGCTCTTCATGTCCGCTGACAGCGCCGCTGCCGCATCCAATCCGCCGTCGCGGTCCACCGTCGACCGCAGCGATCGGGTCTGCATCGTCGGCGCCGGCCCGGCCGGCCTGTCGATCGCGCGGGCGCTGAAGCGCCTGCACATCCCCTATGAGCAGTTCGAGCGCCACAGCGACGTCGGCGGCATCTGGGACCCGAACAATCCCGGCAGCCCGATGTACCAGTCCGCGCACTTCATCTCCTCGCGCAACACCTCGGGCTTCTACGACTTCCCGATGCCGCGCGAGTATCCGGACTACCCGTCGAACCACCAGATCCTCGACTACTCGCGCCGCTTTGCACGCGCCTTCGGCCTGTATGACGCGATCCGGTTCAACACCGCGATCGAGCACGTCGAGCAGCACGGCGACGCGTGGCTGGTCACGCTCGCAGGGGGCGAGACGCGACGCTATCGCGCGCTGGTCTGCGCCACCGGCGTCAACTGGAGCCCGCGCCTGCCGCGGCACCCCGGCGACTTCAACGGCGAGATCCGCCATTCGGTCAGCTACTTCTCGCAGGACGAGTTCCGCGGCAAACGCGTACTGATCATCGGCGCCGGCAACTCCGGCGCGGACATTGCCTGCGACGCCGCCGCCCATGCCGACGCCGCATTCATCAGCCTGCGGCGCGGCTATCACTTCATTCCCAAGCACATCTTCGGCGTGCCGGCCGACGAGTTCGGCGAAAAGGGACCGCAGATGCCGATGTGGCTGGAACGGCCGCTGTTCACCGCACTGCTGAAGATGGTCGTCGGCGACGTCACCCGCTGGGGCCTGCCCAAGCCGGATCACAAGCTGTTCGAGTCGCATCCGTTGCTGAACACGCAGCTGCTGCACTACCTGCAGCACGGCGACATCAGGGCCAAAGGTGAAGTCGAGCGCTACGACGGTGATGCCGTCGTGTTCAAGGACGGCTCACGCGAGAAGATCGATCTGGTGCTCTACGCCACCGGCTACGACATGAAAATTCCCTACGTGCCCGAGGACTACTTCGACTGGGCCGGCGGCCGGCCGCAGATGTACCTGACCGCGTTCAATCGCAAGCACCGCAACCTGTTCGGCCTCGGCTATCTGGAAATCAACAGCAGCGCCTACACGCTGTTCGACCGCATCTCGCACATGGTGGCGCATTACCTCGACGATCAGCGCCACAATCCGCAGCGCGCCGCAGCCTTCGACGCGTTGATCCGCGATGACCGCCCGCTGCTGTCCGGTCCGCTGAAGATGGTCGACTCCGACCGGCACAAGGGCTATCTTGATGCCGCCACCTACAAGCGCTATATCGAAAAACTGCGCCGGAAAATGGGCTGGCCGGAATTGAAGCCCGGCTTCTACGATGCGATCCAGGTCAAACCCGGCGACGCCGCTGCGACCGCGCGCACTCAGGAGAAGGCCGCGTGAGTTCCACCGATAACACGGCTCCGGTGGCCGTCGTCACCGGAGCCGCCGGCGCCATCGGCACCGAAATCTGCCAGCGCCTGCAGGCACGCGGCTACGCGATCGTCGCCGCCGATCTCAGCGAGACCGGTCTTGAGGCCCTGCGGGCCAAGTTGGCGCAGCCGCTGACCTGCGTGGCGGGCGATCTGTCCGATCCGCAAACCGCAGAGCGCATCCGCAACACGCTGGAACAGCAGTACGGCCGCTGCGACCTGCTGATCAACAACGCCGGGATGGTCATCACCGATGCCTTCGAGACGATGACGACGGCGCAGGTGCGCCGCGAGGTCGACGTCAATCTGCTCGCACCGATGCTGCTGACGCACGCGCTGTTTCCGCTACTGCAAGCACGGCGCGGACAGGTCATCAGCGTGGTCTCGCTGGGCTCGATGCTGCCGCTGGCCGAAAGCCCGGGCTACGCCGCATCCAAGTTCGGACTGCGTGGCTTCATGCTGAGTCTGGCGCTGCGCACACCCAGGAACGGCGTGCGCATCAGTACCGTCAATCCGGCCGGCGTCAACACCCCGATGCTGCACTACGAAGCGCGCACCGGCGGCTCGCCACTGAATTTCCTCGGCACGCCACTGGAACCCGAACAGGTTGCCGAACGCGTGATCCGACAGCTGCACAAGCCGAAGATCGAGAATGATATCTCGGCATCCGACGGCTGGCTGATCCGCATCGCCATGCTGTTCCCGAACTTCTACGCCAAGGTGCTGCCGCTGCTGGTATCAATGGGCGAGAAGGGGCGACAACGTTTTCTAAAGAAGCTTGACGCGCAGACTAAGCAGACTTCACCGTAGATCAAACGTAGGGGACGGCGGGCCGAACGAGATCTGAGCAATCAATATATTGGTTCAGCTGATTGAAGTACTACGTCGGCAATTCATACGAGACCTTGGCCCCGGCAATGCTGATGATGCCTTGCGCTTCAAGACTACTGAGGAGCAAATCCAATTCCTCTTCTGGAAGGGATTTTTGGAAGAGAGAATTGATGGTGCTAGAAAGTGTTTTCACGGTGCGTGGCCTAGCAGCGCCGCGCTGCTGAAGATTAGCCACGATGACAGCTTGTTTTTCAGCTGGCGTCTTTGAATTTGCGGCTTTAATGATTGGGATATCAGCTACTTCCTTGGAGCGGGAAGCGAAAATCTTTTTGCTTTTGAGGTGAGTAATTAGCGGGTCGAAGCCAGCGTCCTTGGAGATGATATGGAAATACGCATCGGGCTCCGCCACCGCCAACTGTCCAATGTAGAAGGCAATATGAAAGTCTAGGGCGTTCGACCCGTTGCCGGAAATTTTTACGTAACTCGCGTTTTCACCCATACGCTGGAGCGCAGATGCAACTTCAAAGTTGACCTTGGCTTGGTTCGCTCCAACAAAAACGATGACCTTGAAATGCTCCTTCTCCAATACCGCCATTGCTGCCGGTTGGACGTTCTCGTAGTCAATTAACACATAGTTGATTCTCATGCCACGCCGCCCCTTCAGGACTTCCAAACTAGATCTCTTCCTACGTCAGGAAGCGTGCCTCAACAGCGTTGAGAAAACCACCTGCCCATTCGGACAGGTATTGAGGAGCGAAAGTCCGATTGATCCCGGAGGAAACATATCCAGCGATCGTCGTCCTGTCGGGCGCACGATCACCATCCGGGGAACCAATCACTCGCGCCAGTTCGCATGCGTCTGCCAGAACGCGACGCTGCGCCGATAGGCATCGCGATCCAGCGGCACGCCGGAGCCGCCTTCCTCGACGCCCAGCGCATTGCGCAACATGGTGATCGGTGCCATCGGGATTTCCTCCGGCTCGGCCGTCGCCATGCAGCCGACGATGCCCCAGTCGGCGTCGATCGGCGAGCCTTCCTTGGCCAGTTGTTCGCGGCTGTACAGGATGACGATCAGGTAGTTGGCACGCGGCGGACTGATGCCCTCGAACCAGCGCACCAGCACCGGCAGTTCCTTGTCGTTACGTGCCTCGTAGGCGCTGCGCAGCAGGTGAGCGTTGTCCGGGGTGATCGGCACGGTGACGCAGCGGGTCTGCGTCCAGTTCTCGTGCACGTGCAACTTGCAGAACGGCGCGTAGCCGTCGAGCACTTTCAGCGGCGGGTGTGCATTGAGGTACTGCTCGTAAGCCTCCGGCGTGATGCCGTCAATGGCGTTGCGGCGGCCGGAGCGGGGAAACAGGCGGGTGCGGGCAAACTGCGTCAGGACGATGGACACGATGCGGATCGATTGGAGAGGTGACGCAACGATAAGGGATCGTCATGCGGACGTCAGCGTTCCGGCCCGCGCTGCCGACAATCAAGACTCCCCCGTGACTGCCATTCAAGCCGATACAACGCGGTCGCGACCCTCCTGCTTGGCACGGTAGAGCCGCAGATCGGCCGTCCTCATCAAGGTTGCGATCGAGTCGCCATTCGGCCCGAGGCAGGCCACACCGATGCTGACACTGACATCAATCGGCATGCCTTCGGCGTTCAAGGGATGCATCTCTCGTACGGCCTCGCACAGACGCTGTGCCACCGCGGCGGCTTCTTCGACCCCGGTGTTGGGCATGAGCACGGCGAACTCTTCTCCACCAATGCGCCCGACGATATCGACGGCGCGGAACTGGACCAGTGCGAGCTCGACAAATCGCTGCAGCACGATGTCGCCCATCGCGTGTCCATGTTCATCGTTGATCTTTTTGAAATGATCCAGATCGAGTGCCAGCAACGACAGCGGCGCATGCGTGCGTTTCGCCCGCTCCAGCTCGTACTCGGCGCGCTCCATGAACTCGCGGCGATTGACGGCCCCGGTCAGGGAATCGGTGCGTGCCAGTACTTCCAGACGCGCGTTGGCGACCTTCAGCTGATTGGCAGTCAGCTCCGCGTTGGCCTTGGCCGCACGCAGGTACTCCATCAGCTGTTCCTGACTGAACACACCCGAGAATGACCCGGTACTGTGGAAGGCCTGAAGTACGCCGTACCCAAGCAACAGAAAAGCTGCGGCGAAGACTGCGTGCGCGTACCACCAAAGATGCGTCCAGGGCGACGCGAACACGAAAGTGATGGAAGACGTGGCAAATCCCACCAGAGAGAACGCGTACAGGCGCATCAGCGGTGAGTGCTTGGGCCGCAGCAGCAGCATGATGAGGGCAGTTGCGGTGGCGGCCATCGCCAAGTATTCCAGCACAAGACGCAGCACCGGCATCTTGTCTGCATGTTGAGTCGAGGCCCAGGCCAGCGCCAGGTCGATCAACAGAAATGCAAGAACGTATTTCCACCAGCGCAGACGACCGCCATGGTGTTCGACTGTGGCGGGCTGGTCGTATCCGATCAGCCCGCGCAGCAGCAGCATGGACATGACCATCCGGGATGCTGGTCCGTAGATCAGGAACAGCGCCATGTGATCATGCGACAAGCGCGTAAAGACACCATGCGGGGCATACACCAGCGTTTCGCCAATCAGCGCCAGCGCCAGCCATCCAACGAATACCTCTCCACTCGATCGGTAACAACGCATTGCCACATAGGCAACAAAACCGCTACAGAGCAGGGACACGCCAATGGCGACTTCATGAACCGCGTGGCCCATGAAAATCTGCCCGCCTGACCCGAAGTCTTTGAGATAATAGGCGCCTGCAGCAGGGACCGCCGCGGCTGCAATCAGCAGCACGCGCTGGAATCCCCTCACCAATTTCTCTGTGCTGACGATCATTCGGACATCATCTAACGAGGCTCCAACCGATTGCCGGGCCTTTCTCACGGTAGAGCACCTCCCAGGGACAGTGGCAGGGCAGGCGAGCAGCGGCAGGAACGAGCTAGCCAACGGTGATTACCCAGTGCGGATAGTGGAATTTGTTGATGCCTGCTGGCCAGGGCATCCCGCACGGCGCCCTTTTCGCCCCACCTGCCCTACGAGGTTCGACCCGACGGCGACGTCAGCCCGCCGCCGCAACCCGAGGCTGGGGCTGGCCAGCAGGTGTGACAAACCGCACCGATCCAGCGCCGCTCGACACACGTGAACTCATACAATAGCTCGCTCGATTTGCGAATCCGAATGGCGTCCCAGTGCAGCCGATCATTTCCGTCAAAGCCCTGAACAAGGTTTATGCGTCTGGATTCCAGGCGCTGAAGAACATCGACCTGGAGATCCGGCGTGGCGAGATCTTTGCGCTGCTGGGGCCCAATGGCGCCGGCAAGACCACCCTGATCAGCGTGATCTGCGGCATCGCCAATCCCAGCAGCGGCACCGTGCTGGCCAATGGCCACAATGTGGTCACCGAGTTCCGCGCCGCACGCAGCGCGATCGGCCTGGTGCCGCAGGAGATTTCAACCGACGCCTTTGAAACGGTATGGGCGACCGTCAACTTCAGTCGCGGCCTGTTCGGCAAGCCACGCAATCCCGCCTATGTGGAAAAGGTGCTGCGTGACCTGTCGCTGTGGGACAAGCGCAACTCGAAGATCCTGACCCTGTCGGGCGGCATGAAGCGCCGCGTGATGATTGCCAAGGCGCTGTCGCACGAGCCGACGATTCTGTTTCTCGACGAGCCCACCGCCGGCGTCGATGTCGAATTGCGGCGTGACATGTGGGAGATGGTGCGCGGGCTGCGCGAGAACGGGGTGACGATCATCCTGACCACGCATTACATCGAAGAAGCCGAGGAGATGGCCGATCGGATCGGTGTCATCAACAAGGGTGAGATCGTGCTGGTCGACGAAAAAGCCGCATTGATGGAAAAGCTGGGCAAGAAGCAGCTGAGCCTGCAGCTGCAGAAACCGCTGGAGCAGATCCCGGCCGAACTGGCTGATCATCCGCTGGAGCTGTCCGCCGACGGCATGACCCTGACCTACACCTTCAACGCACAGTCCGAACAGACCGGGATCGCGCCGCTGCTGCGCCAGCTCAACACGCACGACATCGACTTCAAGAGCCTGCAGTCCAGTGAGAGTTCGCTGGAAGACATCTTCGTCAGCCTTGTGCATTCCCCCAGTCAATCGCCCCGATAAGCCGCCCATGTCTCTGAACATTCACGCCATCCGCGCGATCTATCACTTCGAGATGGCGCGCGCATTCCGCACGCTGATGCAGAGCATCGCCTCGCCGGTGCTGTCGACCTCGCTGTACTTCGTCGTGTTCGGCGCCGCGATCGGCTCGCGCATGGGCGAGATCGATGGTGTCAGCTACGGTGCTTTCATCATCCCCGGCCTGATCATGCTGTCGCTGCTGTCCGAGAGCATTTCCAACGCCTCGTTCGGCATCTACTTTCCGAAGTTCTCCGGCACGATCTACGAGATGCTGTCGGCGCCGGTCTCGGCAGTCGAAGTGGTGATCGGCTATGTCGGCGCCGCTGCGACCAAATCGATCCTGCTCGGCGTGCTGATCCTGGCGACCGCGCGACTGTTCGTCGAGTACCACATCGAACATCCGGTCTGGATGCTCGCGTTTCTGGTGCTGACCGCGGTCACGTTCAGCCTGTTCGGCTTCATCATCGGCATCTGGGCCGACGGCTTCGAGAAACTGCAGATCATCCCGCTGATGGTGATCACGCCGTTGACTTTCCTCGGCGGCAGCTTCTATTCGATCAGCATGCTGCCGCCGATCTGGCAGAAGATCGCTCTGGCCAATCCGGTGGTGTATCTGATCAGCGGCTTCCGCTGGAGCTTCTACGGCGTGTCCGACGTCGGCGTCGGCATTAGCCTCGGCATGATCATGCTGTTCCTGGCGATCTGCCTGACCGCGGTCTGGTGGATCTTCCGTAGTGGCTACCGGCTGCGCGCCTGAGCGCGCAGCGGTACCGCAGCCTCGCGACCACGGCACCGCTGCACCCCCGATCAGCTGAAGCGATAGCCCGGCGTCGACGCGGAAATCGACAGCTCGTCGTCGTTCATGTCCGGCGCGATGTCCGCGAACAGCGGCGTGCTCAGGTAACGCTCGCCGGTATCCGGCAGCATGCACAGGATCGTTGAGCCGGGCTCGGCGCTGGCGGCCACCTGCAACGCGGCGGCAAAGGTGGCGCCGGAACTGATGCCGACGAAGATGCCTTCCTTCTGCGCCAGTTCGCGGCTCCAGCGCATCGCATCGGGATTGGCGATGGTCACGACGCGATCGATCACGCCGCTCTCGACGGCGTCCTGGGTGATCTTGGGCACGAAGTCCGGGCTCCAGCCCTGCATCGGATGTGGTTTCCACGCCGGATGCGTCGCCGCGGGCGAGCCGTCGGCATTGCGCGCCTGTGCCTGTCCGCCGGTCAACATCGCCGCGTCCGCCGGCTCGGCGACCACGATCCGGGTATCCGGACGCTCTTTGGCCAGCACCCGCGCGACGCCGCGCAAGGTGCCGCCGGTGCCGAAGCCCGTCACCCAGTAGTCGAGCCGCTTGCCAGCAAAATCATCAACGATCTCGCGCGCGGTGGTGCGCGAGTGCATGTCCGGATTGGATTCGTTCTCGAACTGACGCGTCATGAACCAGCCGTGCGCCTCGGCCAGTTCCCTGGCCTTGTTGACCATGCCGGTGCCCTTCT
>JBFFJL010000090.1:0-11040 GCA_041555955.1 Nevskiaceae bacterium | reverse complement strand
GTGCCGAACTGGCGCGCCAGCGAGCCGGAGTTGTACGGCAGGCCGTAGCGCTCGCAGATCTCGCGCACGCGCGGTGCAACTTCCGCATAGCGGTTGCTCGGCAGGTCCGGGAAGATGTGATGCTCGATCTGGTGGCTGAGGTTGCCGGACATGATGTGGAAGATCTTGCCGCCCTCGATGTTGCAGGAGCCGAGCAGCTGGCGCAGATACCAGCGGCCGCGGGTTTCGTTCTCGATCTCTTCGGCCTTGAAGGTGTGCACGCCGTCCGGGAAGTGGCCGCAGAAGATGATCATGTACGCCCACAGGTTGCGCACGAAGTTGGCGACCATGTTGCCGCTGAAGACATACAGGAAGAACGGGCCGGCCAGCAGCGGGAACAGCACGTAGTCCTTCAGCGACTGGCGCCCGACCTTGCGGCCAACAGCCTTGAGCCGCTTCCAGGCGTCACGCACCGACTTCTTGCCTTCGATCACCTGATCGAATTCGACGTCGTGCAGCGCCACGCCGTACTGGAACAGACCGGCGAGCAGCGCGTTGTAGACCGGCTGGCCCAGATTCCAGACCTTCCAGTCCTGATGTGAGCTCATGCGCAGGATGCCGTAGCCGACGTCGCGGTCCATGCCCACCACATTGGTGTAGGTGTGATGCATGTAGTTGTGCGAGTGCTTCCACTGGTCGGCGGGGCATGCGGTATCCCACTCCCAGCTGGTGGAATGGATCTTGGGGTCCTTCATCCAGTCCCACTGGCCATGCATGATGTTGTGGCCGACTTCCATGTTTTCCAGAATCTTGGCAACGCTGAGCATCGCGGTGCCCGCCAGCCAGAACGGCGGCAGCACGCCGGCGAACAGGCTCGCGCGGCCGGCCACTTCAAGGCCACGCTGGATGCGGATCATGCGGTGGATATAAGCCGCGTCCTTGGCGCCCAGGCTGGCTTTGACTTCGTCGCGAATGGCGTCGAGTTCCTTGCCGAAGGCTTCGGCCTGGGCATCGGTCAGATAGGTCGGATGTGTCATCGGGGTTCTCGGTTTCGTGGGATTGCCGTGAAAGGAATCCGGACGTGAATTCAATGGGGGTTTCAGAGTTCGAGGTCGACGTTGCCGACCGGCGCGCAGACACAGATCTGCACCAGGTCGCCTTCTTCGTTGAACAGTTCGCCGTTGCGCATATCGCGCACACAGCCGGCTTTGAGTGTGGTGGTGCAGCCGTGACAGATGCCCATGCGGCAACCGTGTTCCGGGCTCAGCCCCGACGCTTCGGCCAGCTCCAGCAGCGATTGCGCGTCATGGCCGGTGGCCGACACCGCGCTACGGCTGAACTGCACCTGCGCTTCGTTGGTTTCGCCAGGAACCGCGGCAGGCAGCTTCGGGCGGAAGCGTTCGACGTGCAGATGGTCGGCAATGCCTGCGGTATCGAACTGCTGCTCCAGCGACTGCAGCAGCGCGTCCGGCCCGCAGGCCCAGACCTGGCGATCCTGCCAGTCGGCACACAGGCGACTGAGCTTGGCCAGCACGAAACGACCGCGGTGCTCGCCGTCATGCTTCGATTCACCGGTGTGCTGGGTATAGAAGCGATGCAGGCTCAGGCCCGCATGGCGCTGTGCCATCTGTTCCAGCGCGTCGCCGAAAATCATCGCCTCCGGCGACGGCGCGCTGTGAATCACCACGATGTCATTGATGCGATCCTGCGCCTGCAGGCTCTCCAGCATGCTGATGACCGGCGTGATACCGCTGCCGGCTGCGATCAGCAGCAACTTCTGCGGCAGCGCCTGCGGCAGCACGAACTCACCGGTCGGCTCGCCCAGCAGCAGCACATCGCCCTGCACCAGGTTGTCGACCAGATGATTGGAAACCCGGCCGTTGTCGATTGCCTTGGCGGTGATCGTGAAGCAGCCATCGTTCCGCTCCGGCGCCGACGAGATCGAATAGCAGCGCGTATGACGCACGCCATCAATATCAACGCCGACGTTCATGAACTGACCGGCCTGATGCCCTTTCCAGCCCCGTGGGCAGCGGATAGTGATGGTTGCAGCGTCCAGGCCATTGCGCTCGATCTTCTCGACGCGGCCCCGCGCAACACGCGGCGTCTGCGGCAGCAGTGAATCGATGAAGTCGCCCGGCGACAGCGGATAGGTCAATGCCGAGACGGCGCGCATCCATGGGGATGCAGCTGAGCGCTCTGCAGACGTGGAACGGGGGGTCGCGGCGGCATTGCGAAAGGACATGTCGTACACTCCAGTAAACATGTGTTCACTTTAGTGCGGTGCAGCATGTTAGTCAACAGTCGTTTACTGATTTTCTGTTTGTTGTTGTTTTATTTGGAATTAATGATTTTTACAGGAACCCAATATGCTAAGCTTCGTTCACTATGACGACAGCAGGCAGACGGCGGCGGACACGCGGAGCCGATGATCCGAACTCGGGGCAGCGTGACGACCGCAAACGCCGTACCCGCCGCGCACTGCTGGACGCGGCGCTGGAACTGCTCGAGGGCGAACGCAGCTTCAGCAGCCTGAGCCTGCGCGAAGTCACCCGCGTCGGCGGCATCACCCCTGCGGGCTTCTACCGGCACTTCGCTGGCATGGAAGAACTGGGGCACGCGCTGATCGAGGATTCGTTCGAATCGCTGCATCAGATGATGCGCGATGCGCGCAAAGCCGGATTGCCGCCGGCACACATGATTCGCGCGTCGGTGACGACGTTTCTGGATCACGTGCAGGCGCATCGCTCACATTTCCGCTTCATCGCCAAGGAGCGCTATTCGGGCTCGTCGGTGCTGCGCATCGCGATCCGCAAGGAGATCCGCCTGTGGGTGGGCGAAGTCGCAGTCGACCTGTCGCGCTTCCCTTTCCTGCAACGCTTCAACAGCGACGATCTGCAGATGCTCGCCGGCATGATGGTCAATATCGTGGTGGCGGCAACCGAGTTGCTGCTCGATGCCGAACAGACCGATGCCGACGCGATCCAGCGCATCTACAAGAACGCGGAAAAGCAGATGCGCCTGCTGATGCTCGGCGCCAGCCTGTGGGACGGCGGTCGTAGCAGCGTTCCGGAATAGAACAAGCCTGCGCCCCTGGCCAGGCTCGGCTCAGGCGCATTGAGTCATTTGCGCTCGCCGGGTCAACGCCGGACGCATCACCGCCCGCCCTGGCCCAGTTCAGACCGATTCGGTCTGCTGCAGGAATGCCGTCAATGCCGGGCCACGCGGACGATTGCTCAGTTCCAGCCGGTACAACAACCGCACGCTCTGCGTCTGCGCAGGCACTTTCAATACGCGCACCCGACCGACCGCGACCAGATCCGCGACCACTACGGCGGGCAGCACCGCGATGCCGGCTCCACTGGCGACCGCCTGCGCAATCGCCTCGTTGCTGCCAATTTCGATACGCAATGCGGGATGGACCCCGAGCGCTGACAGCAGCGCGTCCGCTGCCTGTCGCGTCCCCGAACCGGGCTCGCGCACCAGCCACGGTTCCGCACTCAGCGCCGCGGCACGCGGCGAACGCGCCAGCAACGCACCGGTAGCGGCAACGATCTGCAGCGGGTCCTGGCGCCACGGCGTGGCGACGACCCCGGCCATGTCGACCATCCCCTCGACGAAGGCAACGTCAATCTGCCCATCCTGGATCAATCGACTGACTTCGTCGGTATTCCCTACTTTCAATTCAAACTCGATCTGCGGATGCTGCCGCGTAAACCGGCTCACAGCATCAGACAGACAGTAGGCCGCAATCGTGGTGCTGGCACCGACGCGCAGTCGCCCTCGTCGAGCCTCAACACGATCGCGAATGTCTTCGAGCGCGACGCGTTCCATCGCGAAGATGCCACGAGCGTGTTCGTATAGCGCGCGTCCACTATCGGTGAGCACCACGCCGCGAACGCCACGTACGGTACTGCTTCCGCGGTCGATCAAGGGCAAGTCCAGTTGCGACTCCAGCTCGCGAATGCCCTTGGAGACCGCGGGTTGGCTCACGCACAGAACCATCGCGGCCTTGGAAAAGCTCTGCTGCTCGACAACCACCCGAAACATCCTCAGCAGATGGAGATTGAGTCGCACGCGCTTGCCGCTCCCGGATCTGGTCAAATTCTAAAGATAACTTTAACTCATGATTACTTAAATAATATGTATTTGTTTCATGTTTGTGCCGGGCCTAAATTGCATCGCCTCAGAGACCCGAGACACACATGGCCCAGCACGTACCAACAAAACCGACCGCCGTCCCCATTGCCGGAACGCTTGAGAAGTTGTGGCCGGGAATCGGACTGACCGCCGCGCTGGCAATGATCAGTATGTCCGCCGCCACCAGCTCGCTTGCCCGCAGACATGCACTGGGGGGCCTGACGCTGGCGATCATCTTCGGCGTCCTGGTCGGAAACACGTTGTTTCCCCGCATCGCCACACGAACGGCGCATGGTGTCGATTTCGCCCGCGGCACACTCCTGCGGCTCGGCGTCATTCTCTACGGCTTTCGCGTGAGCTTTCAGGATCTGTCCCAAGTCGGGCTGACCGGGCTGGCCATGGCGGCACTGGTCGTCGCCAGCATCTTCAGCCTGTCGGTACTGCTGGGCACGCGCGTATTCAAGCTCGACCGCGAAACGTCGATGCTGATCGGTGCCGGCAGCGCAATCTGCGGCGCTGCGGCGGTGATGGCGGCAGAACCGGTAATCCGCGGGCAGGCACATAAAGTGTCGGTTGCCGTGGCCACGGTTGTTGTTTTCGGCACGCTCGGCATGTTTGTCTATCCCAGCCTGTATCCCTATCTGGGTCTGAGCGAACACGCCTACGGCGTCTATGCCGGCGCCACGATTCATGAGGTGGCGCAGGTAGTCGTCGCCGGCAAAGCCATTGGCGATGGCGCCGCCGCCGCGGCAGTTATCGAGAAGATGTTGCGCGTCATGCTACTCGCGCCATTCCTGCTCACGCTGTCGGTAGCGCGGAGCAAACGCACTACATCATCCTCAGCAGACACGTCGCACCACATCACCATCCCGTGGTTCGCGCTGGGATTCATCGCCGTCAGCGGCTTGAACTCGATGCAGATCCTGCCACCTGCGTGGACGCCCGCTATCACTCAGCTGGATACCGCGCTGTTGTGCATGGCGATGGCGGCACTAGGTTTGCGCACGCACATCGGTGCGATCCGTCAGGCGGGAATCCGTCCGCTGCTGCTGGCAGCTACCTTGTTCATGACCCTGCTCTGCGGCGGATGGGCACTGAGCTCGGTGCTATTTCATCTGCACGCAATATGAGCTTGCAGCGCGACACCTGCGTCAGTGAACGACCCGGCGACGGCTCACTTCCGGCGTCGTTGCGCAGCACCCGGTGCGTCACCTGAGGCAGCACAGGGACCCACGCCCATGATCACCGCACGAAATACCAGCAGGATCTCGTCGGTGACGACTTCAATGTCGGGCGGCCGGGGCGCACGCAACCACTCGCCCAACAACTCGTTGGCGGCTCCGGCAACGGCGACACCCGCCAGATGAAAGTCGCGGCGCGGCAGCAAGCCGCGCACGGCCAGATCCTCGGCATAAAGTTCGATCAGGCGCACGAACTCCCGGATCACCTCACTGCGTCGCTGCGCCACCGGCTCGCTGATGCCGACGACTTCGATGCAGACAATGCGCGCGTAACGCGGATCGTCGGTATAGGCGCGGACGAAGGCGCGGATCGCCGCTTCGATCGCCACTTCCGGCGTCGCCTCGCGATAGTCGTCAAGTGCCTGCAACACCACCTGCTGCGCATACGCGATGACCTGCTCGTACACCGCCATCATCAGCGCCTCGCGGCTGCCGAACGCTTCGTAGAAATGCCGCGTCGTGACGCGCGCCTGCGAGCACAGCATCTCGATCGGCGTGTGGTGGTAGCCGCGCGTCGCGAACAGCTCCATCGCCGCGTCCAGCAGGCGCTCGCGCCGCTCGGCAGCGAGCTGATCGGCACTGCGCCCGGCATAGCCTCGCCGCGCACGCGGCGCGCTGTCCGTGGACGACGATTGGGGCGTCGGCTTGCGCGACTTCCCTGGAGGACTTGCGGCGGCCATTGCAGGAAAGATAACTTTCCCGACCCTTTCGCGCCACACCGGCGCAATGCCTGCGCCACTCGAGGAACTCCGCTCATGAGCATCATCCGCCGGCTGACGCCGTTCGACGGCACCCGCGACGCCCTCAAGCCGCTGCAGCGCATCGACAATATCCGCGAGGCCGCGAAGGACTTCCGCCACACGATGCTGTCTGGTCCGCAGGTGCGCTACTACCAGTCGATGGAACTGGTGCGCGTGCCCTACCCGACCCGATACGGCTACCTGAACGCCTTCAAAGCGCTGTCACCGTACTTGCACCTTGTCAATCGCCTGTTCGTGATCCAGTTCGACAGCGCCGAGGGCATCAAGACGCTGCTGGCGTCGCCGTCGGACTGGGAACATCAGCGCGACACGCCGTTCTTCAAGCGCCTGACCGACCGCATGGGCCCCGCAGCGGGGCTGGGCGAATCCATGGTGTTTCGCAAGACCGCCACCGTGCTCGACTGTCTGGCCCTACTGGGGCTCAGGCCGGAGGACATCGACTATCTCACCTACGACCATCTGCATACACAGAACCTGACGCGCTGGCTCGGCGGCAGCCATCCGATCTTCCCGAACGCCAAGCTGCTGGTGATGCGCGAGGAATGGGAAAGCACGCAGTCGTTGATTCCGTGGCAGGCACAGTGGTATTGCCCGGGCGGCATCGACGGCATTGCCGAAGAGCGTGTAATCCTGCTCGATCATGACGTCGCCCTCGGCGACGGTTCGGTTGCGCTGGTGCGCACCAAGGGGCACACCGAAGGCAATCACTCCATCGTTGCCCACACGCCCGAGGGCATCAAGGTCACCAGCGAGAACGGCGTCAGTCTCGATGCCTACGTTCCCGAGCGCTCGACGATTCCCGGTGTCGCTTCCTACGCCCGCGTTACCGGGTCCGAGGTCGTACTCAACGGCAACACGCTGGAGTACGGCATCGATCAGTACCTGTCGATGATCCAGGAAAAATGTATCGCCGGCCCCAATCCGCGTGACGAGCGCTATCCGAACATCGCTCCGTCGTCTGAATCTGCCGGCTTCTGGCTGTTTCCGCAGACCCAGCCCAGCTTTCAGGTTGGCGATCTCAAGTACGGCCGCTTGCATCTGTCGGCGGCGGCCGATAGCGGCCCGCGAAAACAGCACGCCGCCTGATCGGAGACTCAGCGCGTGCCGGGACGATGCAGGGACAGCATCGCGGCAGCGGCGAACACCGCACCGGCAATGAAGGTTGCCGCCGGTCCGGCGTGCGTCCACAACACGCCGGCCAGCGTGCTGGCAACCAGCAGCAGCACGCCGGTCAACAGGTGATACCAGCCGAACGCAGCGCCGCGGTGTTCGGGGGGCGCGACATCGGCGATCATCGCGGACAGCAGCCCCTGCGACAGGCCCAGATGCACGCCCCACAGCGCAATGCCGGTAAACATCGTCGGCAGGTTTGGCGCCCAGGCCAGCACCGCATCCGCCAACACCAGGACGATCAGGGCCGCCCGCAGCACATGAACCCGCGCGATCCGGTCTGACAGTCGCCCGGCCGGATACGCCGTGAGGCTGAACGCCAGATTCAGGGCCACCAGTATCAGCGGAGCGTAGGCATCGGCCAGTCCCAGCGATTGGCCGCGCAGCACCAGAAACGCCTCTGAAAAACGCGCCAAGGTGAACAGACCCCCGACCCACAGCACCCGTTGATAGTCGCGGCCCAGCGCCCATGCGGCCCGCAGCCCCAGCGCCAGCGGCGGCGAGGCGACACCGCTGCGCGGCGGTTCGCGCACATATACCGCCAGCAAGGCAACCGCCAACAGCGCCGGGATCACCGCAACCCAGAACACCGCGCGAAAGTTGCCGGCAAACAGCAGCATCAACAACAGGGCCAGCCCCGGCCCAACGAAAGCGCCGACGGTATCCAGGGCCTGACGCAGGCCGAACGCAGCGCCGCGCACTGATGCCGGGGTCAGATCCGCGATCAACGCATCCCGCGGCGCACCGCGGATGCCCTTGCCGATGCGGTCAATGAACCGGGCCAGCAGAATCGCCGAAGCCGAGCCAGCCAGAGGGAACATCGGCTTGGTCAGCGCCGCCATGCCGTAGCCGAGCAAGGCCAGCGGCTTGCGCTTTCCCATGCGATCACTCAGGGCGCCGGAAAACACCTTGGCAATCGACGCGGTCGCTTCTGCGATGCCTTCAATCGCGCCAATGGTCACGGCACTGACGCCGAGCACGCTGACCATGAAGACGGGCAACAGTGAATGGATCATCTCTGAAGAGACGTCCATGCACAGGCTGACCAGGCCAAGAGCCCATACCGCCTTCGGCAAACCGGACCGTACGGGTGTTCCGCTCAAGCGAAATCGTCCTGAATGCATACTCCCATCGTCCACAGTAACTGCAACGGCCATCAATCGGACTGACTTCGATCAATGTCATGACAGCAGACATCATCCAGTCTGGAGTCCGTCAGTCGGACCAGATGAATGACCAAGCCCGCATCACTCGACGCACTGTTCTATTCGCTCTACGCCAGCGCGGTGCGCGAGCCACCTGCGGAGGGCGCACTGGAACAGATTGCCAGTGTCGGCGCCCGATTGCTGGGCCTGCCGCTGATGATGCTGGGACACTACGACAAGCAGGGCACGATCAGCGTCATTGCCACGTCCAGCGACAACAACCTCTGGATGGACCTGCAGCGCGTTCCGGAACGCTGGGACGGTTCGGTGGTCGGTCGCGGCATGGCGGCCATGGCCCTCGAATCGCATCAGCCGATCACGCTGAGCCTCGACGATGAGCGCTTTGTCTGCTGGTACGAATCTGCGCGCAAGGATCGCCTGACCAGCGGCTGGGCCATTTCGATCGAGACCACCGACGGTCGCTATCTGCTGCAGGCATTCAGCAGCAATGCCAACGAATTCGCCAGCGAGTCGATGACGAAAAATCTGGCTGAATTGAGTGAGCGCATTGCGCAATACCTCAACGACGTCGCCTATCTAGCACAGCAGCGCCTGCTGTCATCCGCACTCGACAGTGCCGGAAACGCAGCCTTCATCACGGACCGTGATGGCACCATCGTCTGGTGCAATCAGGCTTTCTCGCGCCTGTATGGGCATACCCGTGAAGAGGCGGTTGGCGAGAATCCGCGCTTCCTGAAATCAGGACGCCAGGGGGTTCGCTACTACCGTGATCTGTGGAGCACGATCCGTTCCGGCAAGGTCTGGTCCGGCGAAACCGTTGATCGCGATCGTGATGGCATCGCCTATACCGTGCGCCAGACGATCTCTCCGGTCGGCGATGGCGACACGTGGAACCACTACCTCGCACTGCACGACGATGTCAGTGAGGAGATTGCGCAACGCCAGCGCCAGGAACTGCGCACCGGCACCGATCCGATCTCCGGACTGATGACCCGCGCTGCCTTCGAGCTCAAGCTGTCGGAGGATTGCGCCGCCCCCGACCAGCCCTGGAGTCTGCTGCTGATCTCACTGGCCGAGTTCCACAGTGGCGTCAGCGCGATCAGTCAGGACATTGCCGAAGCCGTCGCCGCGGAAATTGGCGCGCGAATCCGCTCGGCACTGGGGACCGGCGACAGCGCCGGCGTGATCGCCGCTGGCGAATACACGGCTCAGATCGTCGACCTCGACGGCACGCGCAGCGAGTCCGTTCGAGACGAACTGATGGCGAAGCTGGGCGCAGCCATGCCGGATCTGACCGCCGATCTGAAGCCGCAGCCCCGCATCGCGATTGCGCGCTTTCCCCAGAATGGCAGTGACTACCACTCGCTGATTCACTACGCCGACCATCATCTGGCGACGCAGCCGATGGGGCGCGCTCACCGCTGACCAAGCGCCGCACTGACGCGCCATTGATCCGCGTCAGTGTCAAACACCATCCGCGACCGCACCCTGCATCGATGTCGGAGTTCGCGTGAAACCCATCGAGAGGATCCTGGTCGTCGTCGACCGCGCCATGCACGAGACGCCGGCGCTTCGTCGCGGCATCGAACTCGCGCGCCGCGCGAATGCACGGCTGCATCTGTGCCTGTGCGATCACGATGCACTGATCGACGCCAGCGCCGACCTGATTCCTCCGCAGCAGGCCCAGCAACTCAAGGCACACTTCGTCGATCGCCGTCGCGACTGGCTGGAACAAACTGCGCGTGAACTTTCTGCGCAGGGGCTGAACGTGCACATCGACAGTCGCTGGGCGCCGACGCTTCATGAGGCATTGATTGATCGCGCACTCGATCTGCGCCCTGACCTCGTGATCAAGGATATCGGCAAGGATTCGGCATCGGCGCTGTCGCCGGCGGACTGGAAGCTGCTGCGATTCTGCCCAGCTCCGCTGATGCTGGTGCGCTCATCGTCCGCGCCACTGCCGCGCCGGATTCTGGCAGCGGTCGACACGACTCGACCCAGCGGACCCATGAACGACTCGATTGTCGCAATGGCCCAACGGCTCGGGCTTTATTCCAATGCCCAGATCGATCTGGCCCATGCGTTCAATATGCGCCCGGTCGACGGTGCCGTCCCGCCCAATCTGTACGCACTGCACGAGGCGATGCGCATCGAGGACCACGACGCCTTTGCTGTGTTTGCATCGCGCCACTCGATCGGCGCCGATCAACGACATCTGCGAACCGGCGATCCCGCGCTGTCGGTTGCGGCGCTCGCGGAGCAGTTGTCGTCCGATCTGCTGGTGCTCGGGTCACTGCACCGTAACTCCGCCGACCGTTTCTTTCTGGGCACCACTGCAGAATCGATGATCAGCCGCACGACCTGCGATATTCTGCTGCTGCGCGCTCCGCGCCATACCGCCGAGCTCGCCGAAGTGTTCGATCTGGAGGGATTGCACCGCCGCCAGATTCTGCTGCAACGCTCACTTGCTCCCATGGAAATCTGATGACAGAACTGCAGTTTCTCGGGGCCTGCGAACGTGTGACCGGCTCTTGCTATCTTCTCCGGACCGACCACGCGAGCGTGCTGATCGACTGCGGCCTG
>JBFFJL010000089.1:0-11177 GCA_041555955.1 Nevskiaceae bacterium | reverse complement strand
TGCCCCAGGAGGACACCGTGGCAAAAATCACATTCATTGACTTCAACGGCACCGAGAAGACCATCGAGGCCGAAAACGGCACCTCGCTGATGCAGGCGGCAGTCGACAACATCATTCCCGGCATTGATGGGGATTGCGGCGGCGCCTGCGCCTGCGCAACCTGCCATGTGCATGTCGAGGCGTCGTGGTTGAACCGGCTGCCGCCCAAGAGTGACAACGAACGCTCGATGCTCGATCTGGCTGAAGGCTCGGGCGACGACTCGCGGCTGGCATGTCAGATCACGATCTCGGATGATCTCGACGGCCTGGTCGTGCATACCCCCGAAGCCCAGCACTGACGTAACGGCTGTTTCCCGGCGCGCCGGGTGGATCGGGTCTCTGCAACGCAGGGCCTGAGCACCATCCGGCGCGCCGTTGTCGTACTGGCGCAGCCTCCGTCATCAAGACGACTCATCAAAACGGATGAAGATGCTGAGCGGTCCGCTTCTGATAATGCAGGTCTGCAGAATCTGCACCCATTTCAGAACGGACCTCCCGATATGGCCACGATCAAGGCGCTGTCCTATGTTGTTGCGCAATGTACCGACGTTTCCAAGTGGAAAGTCTTTGCCGAACAGGTGATGGGTGCGATGACGTCGCCGGCACCCGGCGGCGGCCTGTACGTCAAGCTCGACGAGCGTGACTTCCGCATTCTGGTGCTGCCGGGCGCCGAGGATCGTTACATCGCCTCAGGCTGGGAAGCGATCGACGCGGCCGCATTTGAGTCAGCGGTAGCCGCGGTCAAGGCCGCCGGCGTCGAAGTCACGCCCGCTGCGGCCGACGCCGTGGCGCTGCGCCAGGTCGAGGCGATGGTCACGTTTGTCGATCCCTCCGGCAATCTGCATGAGCTGAGCCGCGGCTATACCGGCGGCAATGTGCCGTTCGCTTCGGAACTGGTGCCATCCGGCTTCAAGACCGGCCCGTACGGTGTCGGCCATACGGTGCTGCCGAGTCTGCAGTTCGATGCCAGCCTGAAGTTCTTCCGCGAAGTGCTCGGCTTCGGCCTGTCGGACGTGTTCAATTTCCAGCCAGGCCCGGACGCGCCGGTGATTCGCCTCTACTTCCTGCACGCCGCCAGCGGGCGTCACCACAGCATTGCCTTGGCAGAGATGCCGGCGCCGACCGGCTGTGTGCACATGATGGTCGAGGTCAACTCGATGACCGATGTCGGCCGTGCCCACGACCGTCGCGTGCAGCACGGCGTCAAGCTGATGGCGACCCTGGGCGAGCACGAAAACGACCGCATGACCTCGTTCTACATGCTGACGCCGTCGAACTTCGCGATGGAGTACGGCTGGGGCGGACTGATCGTCGATCCGGCGACCTTCCAGACCACCGAAACCCAGCAAGTCAGCATCTGGGGCCACGACTTCTCGGTCGGCTTCCAATAAAAACACCAGGGATATCTCTTTCGTGAGCTTGAACAAGGAAATGACGGCCGCCGGCGTCGTCGCGCAACTGCGCGACGGCATGACCATCGGCATCGGCGGCTGGGGCCCGCGGCGCAAGCCGATGGCGATCGTGCGCGAGATTCTGCGCTCGGATCTGAAGGATCTGACCCTCGTCGGTTACGGCGGACCGGACATGGGCATGCTGTGCGCGGCCGGCAAGGTGCGGAAGCTGATCTACGGTTTCGTCTCGCTGGACTTCATTCCACTGGAGCCGTTCTTTCGCAAGGCGCGCGAAGCCGCGCAGATCGAAGCGATGGAACTGGACGAAGGCCAGCTGCACTGGGGTCTGCGTGCTGCCGCCATGCGCCTGCCGTTTCTGCCGACACGCGTCGGCCTGGCGACCGACCAGTTGACCAAGGTCAACCCGGATCTGCGCACCGTTACCTCGCCGTATGACGACGGCGAAGTGTTGCTGGCGATGCCGGCGATCAAGCTGGATGTCGCGTTGCTGCATCTGCATACCGCCGATCGTCTCGGCAATACGCGCCTGTACGCGCCCGATCCGTTCTTCGACGAACTGTTCGCGCGCGCGGCGGACCGCGTCTATGTCAGCTGTGAAGAGCTGGTCGATCGTATCGCTTCGGACGAAGCCGATGCCCAGAGCAATCCGTTCGAGCGCAGCCTGGTTACTGGCGTGATCGCCGCGCGCGGCGGCGCGCACCCGACGTCGAATGTGGCCGTGAGCACCAAGGGCGGCAGTTACGGTTGGGATGCGGCGCACCTGAAGCGCTACTGCGCGGCGGCCGAAGCAGACGGCGGCTGGGCCCAGTACGCAGAGGAATTCATCAACGGCGGCGAAGCCGCCTATCAGCAGGCCGTCGGTGGCGTGGATGCCATCGTGGCGCTGCCGCGGCAGGTGTTCTGATCATGGCAAGCACTGAATTCACCCTCGCCGAACTGCTGATCTGCGCCTGCGCCGACGTCTGGCGTGACGATGGCGAAGTCCTCGCGACCGGTATCGGCATCATTCCGCGCATCGCCCAGGGCCTGGCCAAACTGACGCACAGCCCCGGTCTGATGATCACCGACGGCGAAGCCTTTCTGGTCGAGGAGCCGGTGGTGATCGGCGCCAGGAATCACGAGGGCCGCAGCTATGCCGGTTACATGCCGTACTCGCGCGTGTTCGACGCGTTGTGGCGTGGCCGTCGGCATGCGCTGGTCGGGCCGGTACAGGTCGATCGCTGGGGGCAGGCCAACATCTCCTGCATTGGCGAGTTCTCCAAACCCAAGCGTCAGATGCTGGGTCTGCGCGGCTTCCCCGGCAACAGCATCAACCACGCCAATTCGATGTTCGTGCCGAATCACGGCTTGCGCGTGTTCGTCGAGAAGGAAGTCGATCTGGTGTGCTCGGTCGGTTACCGCAAGGAGCGCTGGCCGCAGGGCGTGAACAGCGACTACATGCGCATCCATCACATCGTGACCGATCTGTGCGTGATGGACTTCGGTGGTCCGGAGCATGCGATTCGTGTGATCCGTCTGCATCCGGGTGTCAGCTTCGAACAGGTGCAGGCCGCGACCGGCTTCCCGCTGATCAAGGCGTCAGAACTGCGCGAGACCGATCACCCGACCGACGAACAGCTCGCGATCATTCGTAAGCTCGATCCGAAGGACGTGCGTGCGCGTCAGCTCAAGGACAATCCGCCCGGAATCCGCCAGCCCGCATGAACGCGCCGACACAACAGCAGGACGCCACGACGCCGCAGCCGGTGCTGCCCGGCTGGTTCACTCTGGACAGGGCAGCACCGCAGTTGCTTGGCTCGCGCTGCACCGCCTGCGGCACCTATTACTTTCCCAAGCTGACGACCTACTGCCGCAATCCCGATTGCGACAGTGAGTCCTTCGATGAAGTCGCGCTGTCGCGCACCGGCACGCTATGGTCGTACACCAGTGCGGCCTATCAGCCGCCGGAGCCGTATATCGCCAACACGCCGTTCCAGCCATTCGGCATCGCCGCGGTGGAACTGGAACAGGAACGCATGACCGTGCTCGGTCAGCTCGCCACCGGCACTGACCTCAGCATGCTCAAGGTCGGGATGCCGATGGAGCTGGTGCTGGAGCCGCTGGACGACGGCAAGCTGACCTGGAAATGGCGGCCTGTCCTGAGCGCGGTCGAAGGGGCGGCGGGCGCATGAGCACCAATCGCGATATCGCCATCCTCGGCGTCGGCATGCATCCCTGGGGCAAGTGGGGCAAGAACTTTGTCGAGTACGGCGTCAAGGCCGCGCGTGACGCGCTGGCCGATGCCGGTGTGAACTGGCGCGATGTGCGCTTTGTCTCCGGCGCCGCAACGATCCGCAACGGCTATCCCGGCCAGGTTGCCGGCGCGACCTTCGCCCAGGCGCTGGGCTGGCAGGGTGCGCAGGTCAACACCTCCTACGCCGCCTGTGCCTCCGGCTCGCAGGCGCTGGCTGCCGCGCGCTCGAAGATTCTTTCAGGCGAATGCGAAGTCGCACTGGTGATCGGTGCCGATACCACACCCAAGGGTTTTCTGAAGCCGCAGCCGGGTGACCGTCCGGACGATCCGGACTGGGTGCGCTTCCGTCTGGGCATCACCAACCCGACCTACTTCGCGCTGTACGCGCGGCGCCGCATGGAAATGTACGGCGACACCCAGGCCGATTTCGCGCTGGTCAAGGTCAAGAACGCGCTGCATGGTTTCGAGAATCCGAACGCACGCTATCGCAAGAAATTCACGGCCGAAGACGTTGCCGCGTCGGCGATGGTGGCCGATCCGCTGCGCCTGATGGACATCTGCGCCACCTCGGATGGCGCCGCTGCGCTGATCGTGTCCAGCGTCGACTACGCCAGGAAGATCGGCAAGGCCAATGCACCGCGGATCGCCGCAATTTCGACGGTGACGCCGAGCTTCGCATCGGCGCTGGTGGAGATGCCGGACATCGCCACCGACTCCGCCGTCGCCTGTGCGCCGCAGTCGTTCCGTGCCGCATTGCCGAGGAAGGCCTACGAAGAAGCCGGCATCGGACCCGAAGACGTCAGCGTGGCAGAGGTCTACGACCTGTCGACCGCGCTGGAGCTGGACTGGATCGAGGATCTGCAATTGTGCCCGCGCGGCGAAGGCGCGCGTCTGGTGCGCGAAGGTGCGACCAGCGTCGGCGGTCGCCTGCCGGTGAATCCCTCAGGCGGTCTGGCCTGTTTCGGCGAGGCGGTGCCGGCGCAGGCGCTGGCGCAGGTCTGTGAACTGACCTGGCAGCTGCGCGGCCAGGCCGGCGCGCGTCAGGTCGCGGGCGCCAAGGTTGGCATCACCGCGAACCAGGGTCTGTTCGGCCACGGCTCCTCGGTGATCGTCAAATGCTAGGCGAGCGCATGGAACCGCAAGTGACGGACGACAACGTGCTGTACGCGGTGCAGGACGGCATCGCGCGCATCACGATGAATCGTCCGCGCTATCACAACGCGCAGAATTCGAAGATGACCTATGCGCTCGACGCCGCGTTTCGCCGCGCCGTCGACGACGACGCGGTGCAGGTCATCGTGCTGGCCGGCAACGGCAAGAACTTCTCGGCCGGCCACGACATCGGTACGCCCGAACGCGATGCGCACGAGAGCTTCGAGCGCGTGCATCTGTGGCCGGATCACGTCGGCAAGCCCGGCGCCGAGTACCAGTATGTGCGCGAGCAGGAGGTCTATCTGGGCATGTGCCGACGCTGGCGCGACATTCCGAAGCCGACGATCGCGATGGTGCAGGGTGCCTGCGTCTCCGGCGGTCTGATGCTGGCCTGGGTCTGCGATCTGATCATTGCCGCGGACGACGCGTGGTTCGCCGATCCGGTGGTGCAGATGGGCATTCCCGGCGTCGAATATTTCGCGCATGCCTTCGAGCTGCATCCGCGCATTGCCAAGGAGTTTCTGTTCCTCGGCGAGCGCATGAGCGCCGAGCGTGCGTACCAGATGGGCATGGTTAACAAGGTCGTCGCACGCGACCAGCTCGAAGCCGAAACCATGTCGGTAGCGCAGCGCCTGAGCCAGCAGCCGCGCATGGGTCTGATGCTGACCAAGCAGGCGATCAACCACGTCGAGGATCTGCGCGGCAAGCGCACGGCGATGGACGCGGTGTTTCACATGCATCACTACGCACACGCGCACAACCAGCTGGTCAGTGGCAACAACCTCGGCGGGCTCGACGCGCGGGCGATGGCGGCACGCAACAAGCAGAAGGATGGCGCGGCATGAGTGGCTTGCACACCGCATTGACCGACAAGCTCGGCTGCCGCTATCCGATCGTGCAGACCGCGATGGGCTGGGTGGCCGACAGCAAGCTGGTTGCAGCGACCAGCAATGCCGGGGGCTTCGGCTTCCTGGCTGCGGCAACGATGTCGACCGCGACGCTGGAATCGGAGATCGCCGCCGTGCGCGCGGCAACCAGCGCCAACTTCGGCGTCAATTTCCACATGTTCCAGCCCAACGCGCGTGAAGTGATCGAGCTGGTGCTGAAGAACGCGGACCGCGTGCGCGCGGTGTCCTACGGCCGCGGCCCGGATGCGCAGACGATCAAGCGCTTCAAGGATGCCGGCGTGCTGTGCATGCCAACCGTGGGCGCGCTCAAGCACGCGATCAAGGCGGTGCAGCTGGGCGCTGACATCATCACTGTGCAGGGTGGTGAAGGCGGTGGACACACCGGTTCGGTGCCAACCACCCTGCTGCTGCCGCAGGTGCTGGATGCGGTGAAGGTGCCGGTGGTTGCCGCGGGCGGATTTCACGACGGCCGCGGTCTGGCCGGTGCACTGGCCTACGGTGCGGCGGGGATCGCGATGGGCACGCGCTTTCTGATGACGGTCGAATCGCCGGTGCCGCGCAGTACCTTGCAGAAGTACATCGAGGTCAAGGAGCCGGCGCACATCCGGGCATCGACAGCGGTCGACGGCATGCCGCAGCGCATGATCGACAATCCGTTCCTGCTCAAGCTCGAGAGCGGCGGCCTGCTGCATCGCCTGTTCGTGGCGCTGGCCAGTGCCTGGCACTGGCGCGCACATACCGGCATGACCGTGGGCCACATGCTGCAGACCTTCGTTGCCGCGCTGAAGGATGGCGACGGTGCGATCCAGACGATGATGTCAGCCAATGCGCCGGTGCTGATCCAGCGTGCAATGGTCGAAGGCCGGCCCGACGAAGGAGTGCTGCCGTCAGGGCAGGTGGCGGCCGTGATTGACGCGCTGCCCAGCATCGCCGAGCTGATCGACGCCATCGTGGTGCAAGCAGAACAACGTCTGCAGTCGCTGCAGACCATCACCGCCGACGCGGCGGCTTGAGGAAAGAATCATGACTTCCGGATTTAGCACGACGATCACCGACGGCATTGCCGAGCTGGTGTTGAACCGCCCGCCGGTCAACGCGCTGGACGATGCCGGCTGGCACGCGCTGGCTGACGAGATCGAGCGCCTCGGCACCGTGCCGGACGCGCGCGTGATCGTGATCCGCGCCGAAGGCCGCGGCTTCTGTGCCGGCGTCGACATCAAGGAACTCAACCTGCATCCGGAGAAGATCGTTTCGGTCAACGCCGGCAACTACCGCACGTTCCGCGCGGTGCATCGCAATGCCCTGCCGGTGATTGCCGCAGTGCATGGCTTCGTGCTCGGCGGCGGCATCGGCATCGCCGGCGCGGCGGATATCGTCGTGGCGTCGGACTGCGCCACGTTTGGTGTGCCCGAGGTCGACCGCGGCGCCATGGGTGGCGGCGCGCATCTGCAGCGCCTGTTCCCGGTGCAGAAGGTGCGCATGATGTATTTCACCGGTGAGCCGATCGACGCCGCCGAAGCCTACCGCCTCGGCGCGGTCGAGCAGGTCGTCAGCAAGGATCAGTTGCGTGAAGCCGCGCTGCGTATCGCACGCACGATCGCAGCCAAGAGCACCGCGATGATCCGGCTGGCGAAGGAATCGCTGAACGGGATCGAGGACGGCAACCTCGAAGACAAGTACCGCTGGGAGCAGGGCTTCACGCTGCAGGCTTACTCCGAAAAAGACTCGGCCGAAACGCGCAAGGCGTTTGTCGAAAAGCGAGATGCGCGCTTTGACGCGACATCCAGGGACTGAGTGACCATGAGACTCGAATACACCGAAAAGCAGAAGGCGTTCCGCGCCGAGATTCGCGAGTGGCTTGCGGCCCATGTGCCGACGACGGCGCTGCAGAGCTTCGACACGCCGGAAGGCTTCGAACAGCATCGCCAGTGGGAGGCCAAGCTGTTCTCCGGCCGCTGGAGCGCGGTGACCTGGCCCAAGGACGTCGGCGGTCGCGGCACTGACCTGATCGAATGGCTGATCTTCGAGGAGGAGTACTGGCGTTGCGGCGCGCCGCTGCGCGTCAACCAGAACGGCATCTTCCTGCTGGCGCCGACCTTGATGGAATACGGTACGGCGGAGCAGAAACAGCGCTTTCTGCCGCGCATGGCGGCGGGCGAGGACATCTGGGCGCAGGGCTGGTCCGAGCCCGGCGCGGGCTCGGACATGGCCGCGATCCGCAGCCGCGCGGTACGCGACGGTGATCACTACGTCATCAACGGCCAGAAGACCTGGTCGACGCGCGCGGTCTGGGCGGATTGGCTGTTTGGTCTGTTCCGCAGCGATCCGGATTCCACCCGGCACCATGGTCTGACCTTCATCCTGATGCCGCTGAACACGCCGGGCATCACGATCAGGCCGATCAAGCAGCTCAACGGCCTTCCCGGCTTTGCCGAAATCTTCTTCGATGACGTCAAGGTGCCGGTCGAAAACCGGCTGGGTGCAGAAGGCGCGGGCTGGAGTATCGCAATGGCGACGGCCGGCTTCGAACGCGGCCTGATGCTGCGCTCACCGGCGCGCTTCCAGCAGACCGCGCGCAATCTGGTGAAGCTGTACAACGCGCATCGCGAAAGCGCCGATACTGATCCGTCGATCCGTGACGCCGTGGTCAAGGCCTACATGGACGCCGAGGCCTACACGCTGGCGACCTACCGCACCGCCAGCCGTCTGGCCAAGGGCGGACAGATCGGTGCCGAGGCCAGCACCAACAAGATCTTCTGGTCCGAACTGGACGTGCTGATGCACGAGACCGCCATGCGCATCCTCGGCCCGCTGGGCGAGCTGATGCCGGACGCGCCCGCGGCGCAGGGGCTCAGCCAGTGGCTGGACGGATTCCTGTTCTCGCTGGCGGGACCGATCTACGCCGGCACCAACGAGATTCAGCGCAACATTATTGCCGAGCGCATGCTCGGCCTGCCCCGCGCATGAATAAGCCTACTGCGCAGCGCGCCCGCGGCGTCGTGCGGTGCTCGGAGTCCTCACGTACCCATACGTACGCTGCGGCTCCTGTGCTCCTGCTCCTTGCGGGCACGCTTGCTCGCTACGGCTTCTTCACGCGCTTCGAGGATTAAGGAATGGACTTCACCTTCGACGATCAGCAGGTTTCGTTCCGCGATGCGATCCGCCGCTTCCTGGTGGTGGAGGCAGCGCCGGAAATGCTGCGCGAGATCTGGGAAACGACCAAGACCGGGCGTTCGGCCGAACTGCGCAGCAAGCTCGCCGATCAGGGTCTGACCGCGCTGTCGGTGCCGGAAGAATTCGGCGGCATCGGACAGACCGATCTCGACTGGGTGCTGGTGCACCAGGAGCTCGGCTATCACGGCATTCCGGATTCGCTGACCGATACCGCGTATCTCGGCGTCTATCTGCTGAATCATCTGCCCGCCGATCTGGCGCTGAAGCGGGCGTGGCTGCCGCGCATCGCCGAAGGCAAGGCGCGCGTCGCGGTCGGTCATCCGATCAATCCGCTGGTGGCTGATGCCGAACTCGCCGATCTGCTGCTGCTGTGGCACAACGACGAGATTCATGCGCTGTCGCGCGAGCAGGTCGAACTGACGATCAACCCGAGCATCGACGCCTCACGGCGTCTGTACCAGCTGCAGTGGACGCCGAGCGAAACCTCGCGCATCTGCAAGGCCTCGATCGGCAAGGCGCTGTGGGATGGCGTGATCGATCGCGCAACCCTGGCGCTGGCGGCGCAGCTGCTCGGCCTGGCGCATCGCATGATGGATCTGGGTGTCGATCACGCAGCGCAGCGCAAACAGTTCGGCAAGCCAATCGGCAGCTTCCAGGCGGTCAAGCATCACATGGCCGATGTTGCCGTAAAGATCGAGTTTGCCGAGCCGGTGGTCTACCGCGCCGCGTATGCGATCACCCACGGCACGGCGAATGCCAGCGAGCAGGTTTCTCATGCCAAGCTGGCAGCGGGGGAAGCCGCGCTGCTGGCCGCGCGCAAGAGCATTCAGGCACACGGCGCGATGGGCTACACCTGGGAAGCCGATCTGCAGATGTTCATGAAGCGGGCCTGGGCGCTGGATGCCGCTTGGGGTGACCGCAAGTTCCACAAGACCCGCATCAGTCGATTCGTTCTCGACGAGAACGCCGCGATTGGTCCGGGCGCAACGTTCAACTAAGAAGGAAGAGTTCAGTCATGGCCGAAGCCTATATCGTCGACGCCCTGCGTACGCCCACCGGCAAGCGCAAGGGTTCGCTGTCGCACATGCACGGTGCCGATCTCGGTGCGCACGCACTCAAGGCACTGGTCGAGCGCAACGCCATTCCGGCCGAAGACTACGACGACGTCGTGTTCGGCTGTCTCGATGCGATCGGTCCGCTGGCCGGCAATATCGCGCGCACCTGCTGGCTTGCCGCACAGCTGCCGCTGCATGTGCCCGGCGTCACCATTGATCGTCAGTGCGGCTCGTCGCAGCAGGCCGTGCACTTCGCTGCGCAGGCCGTCATGAGCGGCACGCAGGACGTCATCATCGCCGGTGGCGTGCAGACGATGACGCAGATCCCGATCACCTCGGCGATGCTGGCGGCCAAGCCACTGGGCTTCTCCGATCCGTTCTCCGGCTCCAAGGGCTGGGTCGAGCGCTTCGGCACCACGCCGGTGTCGCAGTTCCTCGGCGCGCAGATGATTGCCGACAAGTGGGAAATCTCGCGCCGCGAGATGGAAGAGTTCTCGCTGGCTTCGCACCAGCGCGCCCGCCGGGCGCAGGCCGAAGGCCGCTTCGAGCGCGAGCTGCTGCCGACCGAGGGCCTGACCCAGGACGAGACGGTGCGCGATACCACGCTGGAGCAGATGGCGCAGCTCGAACCGCTGTCCGCGGGCGGCAGCATCACCGCCGGCGTATCGAGCCAGACCGGCGACGCCGCATCGGCGATGCTGATCGTTTCGGAAGCGGCGCTGAAGCGCTACAACCTGACGCCGCGCGCGCGTATCCACCACATGAGCGTGCTGGCCGATGATCCGATCTACATGCTGACCGCCCCGATTCCGGCGACGCGTCACGCGATGAAGAAAGCCGGCATGAAGCTGGACGACATCGATCGGGTCGAGATCAACGAAGCCTTCGCGCCGGTGGTGCTGGCGTGGTTCAAGGAAACCGGCTACCCGCACGAGAAGACCAACGTCAACGGTGGCGGCATCGCGCTGGCGCATCCGCTGGGCGCGACCGGCACCAAGCTGATGACCACGCTGCTGCATGAGCTGGAGCGGACCAAGGGTCGCTACGGTCTGCAGACCATGTGCGAAGGCGGCGGCGTCGCCAACGTCACCATCATCGAGCGGCTGTAACCGATCAAATCCGATCCGTAGGGTGGGCAAAGCGAAGCGTGCCCACATGCGCGCACGTCGGTGGGCACGGCTTGTGGCCTTTGCCCACCCTACGG
>JBFFJL010000088.1:0-11249 GCA_041555955.1 Nevskiaceae bacterium | reverse complement strand
TGCCCGCGCAATGACCAGTTTGCATCGATACGCTCAAAGCGAGTGTTGATCTGACCGCCGTTGGCGTCGCCGCCGGCACCGGCAACGCCGAGTTGAAGGACGCCGAGAGTTCCGAGCTGACTGGTGATGCCGGTTGCTGCGTACATGCTCTGGTCTCCGGCCTCGAATTGCGTTTCGAGCGTGATCTGATCAGTGAGTCCGTGGCGAATCAGCGAGCTGACAGAGCCGGGTCCATAGTCGTTTGATCGAGCGCCGTAGTTCAACCGGGAGAATCCTGCGGCGAAGCTGAAGTCCGTCAGCCCCGTATTGAGCAGCTGTGGCGAAGCATAGAACGCGTACTCCAGGATCTGGCTACGCCCCAGCAAATCGGTGACGACGAGCCGGACCGTGCCGTCGCCGGTGAAAATCGGAATATCGTTGAGCTGAAACGGGCCGGCGTCGACCTGATTGCGGCTGCGCAGGACATCGTTGACGTAGACATCGACCGAACTCGGAATCAGCGCCATGCCCTTGGCCGATGGCTGCGGAAAGGTCACCAGCGTGGGTTGCAGCGAAAAGTCGCTGCCCCACTGGATGCCGGACAAGCGTCGCGCGGATCCGAGCAGGCCGCCGCGGGTGATGCTGTCGCCCAGCCGCAACGTGGTCAGCGTGTCCGGCACGGGCAGGGTCCACGCGGTATCGAGGCGAATCGCTTCATCGTCGTTGTAGAGCAGGCCCGACGTCAGCTGCCCCTGTTGCAGCGTCAGCCCCAGGTCCATGAAGCCGGACACCGCATTGTCGCCGGCGGTGTTGGCATACATCAGATCGAATCGCGCGTATCCGCTGCGTGGCAGGCTGGCTGCGGAGGATTCTGCGGCGGGTTGCGGACGCAGCGAGAGGACGTGAATCGATCGCAGCGCGGCTGCATTGACTGTCAGCGTCTGGGTGCAGGGGTTGAGGGAGTAGTCGACACCATCGAAGCGGTTGAGATCGTAATAGTGATCCTCGACTCGAGTCGATTCGGACGGTCGAGCATCAATCCCGATCTGTTTGAGCGTGTCGCTGTCGGCCGCCAGATGTCCATTGGGCAGCTGCAGGAAGATCGTGTCGAAGCCAAGATCCTGGGGATGTCGCACTACGTGGAGCAGGACGGGCTGAGGCTGTGCGGGGGGCGGCGGCAACGGAGTGTCGCACTGCTCTGCGTCGGCGCCGGTTGCAGCGCCCGCGACAGCGCTCGCGCCGAGCAGTGCGCCGCACAGCAGCCTGACCGCAAGGCGATGCGTGCTAGTGCACAAGGATTCTGTCGACCACGGGTCCTGCTGGGCGGTCGCTGATGGCCTCGAGGCGAAGCTGCTTGTCACTCGTCGCGTCCGTTGGGAAGGTCCACGTCTTCACGGTTCCTGGCAGGAGATCATTGAGCGCATCATCGGAGCCCAATAACTGTTGGCTTTCGCCAGCGTAGACCTTTATCTGCGCGCGGCGTTCGTGGACGTTGCCGTTGTTCCGGGCGGTGACGATGTAGTGCTGGTCGTCACGACGCGCGGTCCAGATCAGTTGCCGCCGGATTGGCGCATTGGGCGCAACGAAGAGCGGAATGGCATAGCGGATCAGGACTTGTACGCCGAGGCCCGGTTCTGCAGCGGGATCCACCGGGCCATTGTCAGGCACCTCGCGGACAAAAATGCGGTACGCCTGCTCGAACTGCTGATCCGGCAATTTCAGGAATCCGATGCGAATCACCTGAGTCTGGTCCGGTTTCAGACTGAACAGTGGCGGGTTGGCGATGACTTGGCTTGAGTCCTGCAGGACATCGTTGCCATCGACCTGTGACCATTGCCGCACTTCGACCTGGAAGCGCTTGGTCTGCTGGGTGCCATTGTTCAGCGTGATCGCAGTGGAGCGCTCGCTTGCGCCCAGATACAAGCGGACCGGGGTGACCTTGACGCCGCTGGCGTGAACGCTGGTGACACCGAGCGTCAGCAGCAGCGCAACGAGCAGCATGTTGCTGAGCAGGATACCGGCACGCAGGAGCCGTGCGGGTCGTTTCATTGGGGCGCCTCATGCCGTGGATTTTCGCCGGAGCGAACCACCGGCGCGAGGCGCCCAGCCTGATCCGCTTCAGTATGCGACCGTAATGGTAACGGTATCGCTGTAACTACCGGAGGGTACTGCCTGCCCCGCGGGAATCGAGCCGTAGACCAGATGGGGTGTCGCGGCGATGCCGAGGCCAAGCCCTGCAACCGTGTCGACTCCATTCGTGACTCCCCACTCCGTTGTATTCAGCGCGCTGGTGTAGAGATGGTAGCTCAGTCGCGTGGTATCTCCAGAAATCTGCATTTCCCGGCTGGTGACACTGGCGCCGTAGGTGCCCTGATCGAGCTGCACGTTGTAGGTCGTGTTGAGCGTGCAGGTTACGGAGATCGTCGCCGTTACGTCGACGGTGGTTCCCGTCAATGCGTCGACATTGCCGAAGTCCAGGGTGTCGCCGGTGACTGAGCAGCTGTCGACCACCGTCGCATTGACCACCAGATTATCAGTGACTGTGCCGCTGAATGCGCTGGTCGAAACGACCGTGCAGGCCAGTGCCGCGATGGCGGTGATGCGATTGCGATTGAGGTGGATCATGGTGGCTCCGTGCCGTGAGATCGGTGTGAGACAGACTATAAGTCGTCCTGTGCCAGAAAATTGCCGCGGAAGACAGGCGGCGTAATTTTGGAGAGCAGTGGTCAGAGAAACTCCTACGTAGATTTCCCAGTGGGGGATACCTGCGGATTGTTGCGCACCCATCTGATTTGCCTGCAATCGCGCTACGAGCGGCTAATCGACCGTTCTTCGGCGCGGGGATGACCGTTCATCCCGTGTAAGAAATTTCTCTCAAGTTTTCCGCGGTGCTCCCGATAAACCGTCAGCAGCGGCAAACCATCCCCTTAGCGGGACCGCTGAGGTCAGGACCGGAGCGCGATTGCACCGGCTCCGCTTTGAGTCCACTACGGAGAAATCCATGCAAGTCATTAACACCAACGTGATGTCGCTGAACGCTCAGCGTAATCTCAACACCTCGCAGTCGTCTCTGGCCACGTCGATTCAGCGTCTGTCCTCGGGCAGCCGCATCAACAGTGCCAAGGATGACGCCGCCGGCCTCGCCATCAGCGAGCGCTTCACCAGCCAGATTCGTGGTCTGGATCAGGCCGGTCGCAATGCCAACGACGGCATTTCGTTGGCGCAGACCGCCGAAGGCGCACTCGGCACGGTGACCAGCTCGCTGCAGCGTATTCGTGAACTGGCCGTGCAGTCGTCCAACGCCACCAACTCGAACACCGATCGTGCGGCGCTGCAGACGGAAGTCTCGCAGTTGCTCTCGGAAGTTGACCGCGTTGCCAACCAGACGCAGTTCAATGGTGTGAGCCTGCTGGATGGCAGCTTCACCGGTGCCGTGTTCCAGGTCGGCGCCAACGCGGGCGAAACCATCACGGTGTCGTCGATTCTGGATGCCAACACCGCAGCGTTGGGTTCGGTCTCTCAGGCTTCGGGTGCGGCGCTGTCGGTTGCCGCTTCGAGCCTGACCGGATACGGCACGGCGATCGCCGCCGGTGGTGTCACCGTCAATGGCGTTGACCTCGGCGACATCGGTGCGGCCAGCAGTGCTGCTGAGCGTGCCGGCCAGCTGGTCAATGCGATCAACAACGTTTCGGCACAGAGCGGTGTGGGTGCGTCCTATGACTCCGCAACCGGTCAGATGACACTGACCAGCGCTGCGGCGGTGACCTTCGCCGGTACGACGAACTCCGCTGCGATCGCGGGTTGGGCCAACGGTTCGGTCGGTTCGGTGACCACCACCACGGGTATCGACACCTTGAGCGTTGGTTCCTACGCCGGTGCGCAGCTGGCGATTGATCAGGTCGACAGCGCGCTGCAGACGATCAACTCGGCGCGTGCGAGCCTCGGTGCGGTACAGAACCGCTTCGAGTCGGTGGTTTCCAACCTGTCGACCACGTCCGAGAATCTGTCGAGCGCACGTTCGCGGATCATGGACACGGACTTCGCGAAGGAAACCGCGAACCTGACCCGCACGCAGATTCTGCAGCAGGCCGGTACGGCGATGTTGGCCCAGGCCAACTCGGCTCCGCAGAGTGTGCTCAGTCTGCTTCAGTAACAGGCGGCGCAGCCCCGGGGCATTCAGCCCCGGGGCTGATCTCCCGCAATCTGCGTCGACGAGGCGCTGAGGGCGAAAGGGAGGCAAAGAGATGACAACAGAGATTTCAGCAGTAACCGCAGCGGCTGCACCTCGGGGTGACGGCCTTTTTGACGTGTCTGCTCAGTTGCAGGCGCCGGTCAATCCGCCGCCTGCGGCGATCGCCAACAGTTCCGGGCACCCGCGGCGGGAGGATCAGTCGCAAGGTCAGCGCAAGCCGACCCAGGCTGCCTTAGCCGCTGAACCTTCCCCAGGCACGCTCGAGGCACTGGTCGAGGAAATGGCCAGCAGCGCCGCCGAGGCCGGTGCCGCGGTGACGTTCCGGGTGGATCGCGATCTGAATCGGGTGGTGGTGTCGGTAATCGACCGTGCAGACGGTACCGTGCTGCGACAGATTCCCAGTGAAGAGGCGCTGAGCATCGCGCGCAGTTTGCGACAAGGGCATAGCGGATTGCTCGGTGAGGTCGCTTGACGTGACCCGTTCGACGGCAATCCAGACGACGTTTCAGGAGTACAGCTAATGGCATCGATTACTTCTGCGGGCATTGGTTCCGGTCTGGATGTGACCTCGCTGGTGTCCCAGCTGGTCGCTGCCGAACGGGCGCCGACCGCCACGCGACTTTCGACGGCGCAGTCCAAGCTCAACGTTCAGCTGTCGGCACTGGGAAGCTTCAAGGGCACGCTGTCGGGACTGCAGGGCAAACTGTCGGCTTTGATGAGTGGAGGTTCTCTGGGGGCAGTCAAAGCCTCCTCGGCCAACGAGGACGTTTTCACCGCCAGTGCCTCTGACAGCGCGTCGATCGGCAATTACGACATCGAAGTCGTGTCTCTGGCCAAGGCCAGCAAGCAGATCAGTGGAGTGTTCGTCGGCGGCGCCAACACGTCTCTCGGTAATGGCGACGTGACCATCAACGTCGGAGCCGACGCCTTTACGGTCACGCTGGCCGATGGTACCAATACCCTGGCTGACCTGCGCAACGCCATCAACAATGCGACCGACAACACCGGCGTGACGGCGACGCTGATCAACGAGTCGGGCGGTACGCGCCTGATGTTGACGGCGGCGGATACCGGCGTCGATCACACGATTGCGGTGAGTTCGTCGCTACTGGCCTTCACCGAAAAACAGGCGGCCGCCGACGCGCATCTGCGTGTCGAGGGCTACGATGTCTATTCGGCGTCCAATACGGTCACCGATGCCATTGATGGCGTCTCGATTTCGCTGCTGGCGGCGGACCCCGGCAATACGGCGTCGCTGAGCGTGGGTGCCGACGCGGAGGCCGCAACCGATGCGATCAAGAACTTCGTCAAGTCGTATAACGACACGCTCAGCGTGATCAAGGCCTTGACCAAGTACGACTCGGCTACGGGCTCGGCCGGGTCGCTCAACGGTGACTCGACCGTACGCGGCGCAGCCACGCAGATGCGCAATATCCTCAGCTCACTCAATGCGGATGCTGGCGCGTTTGCGCATCTGTCAGAACTGGGGATCAGTACCGAAACGGATGGCACCTTGTCGATTGACGATGCCAAGCTGTCCACTGCGCTGACTACGGATCGTGCATCGGTCAGTCGTCTGTTTGGCGGGGATAACGGCATCGCGACGCGACTCGATACGATGCTGGACGGTCTGATCGGCGACGACGGCATCATCAATTCGCGCACAGAGTCGATCAATTCCCGTCTGGACGATATTGGTGATCAGACCGATGCATTGAATCGGCGCATGGTATCGGTTCAGGCGCGATACCTGGCACAGTTCACCGCGCTGGATTCACTGATCTCGCAGCTGTCATCGACCAGTAACTACCTGAGTCAGCAGCTCGAAAGCATCGCTGCGTTGCGCAACAGCACGTCGTAAGACGGCTGACCGTTGGTCCACGCCGGACGGCATCGACCCTCAAGCCCGAGCAAGGTGCGCCGATATAAGGAGTAACAGTCGCTGGTTTCTTGAAAGCTTGACGGAGATTCGATTCGTGTCCTACGCCGCCGCAGTCAGTCAGTATCAGAGCGCTTCCACCTTCGGTGGGGTGATCGAAGCGTCACCGCACAAGCTGATCGAGTTGCTTTACGGCGGCTTGATCGATCGCTTGGCGCAGGCGCGCGGTGCCGTGGGCAACGGTGACACACAGGCCAAGCTGCGCTCAGTGTCGTCCGCGCTGGCCATTGTCGATCATCTGCGTCTGAGCCTGGACCGGCAGGCGGGCGGCGCGATCGCCAGCAATCTGGAGATGCTGTATGACTACATGGCACGCCGCCTGATCGAGGCGAACGCCACGAATAATGCCGGCATGATCGATGAGGTGCTGCAGCTGACGCGTGAGCTCAAGAGCGGCTGGGACGCCGTCGCGGCCGGTTGAAGGCCTCACCGTGTCGCATCCGCTCGATCAATGGCTGAGCTACCGCGACCGCGTGCCGCTGGTCGTCACAGCCTTGCCGGGCGTTCCCACGGCAGACGAATTGCACCAGTGGCACGATGCCAATCTGCGGGTGCTGGCTGCGGTGGCGACGCTGGACGAAGCCTACGCGCGCGCCGATGCCGGTGGCGGTGGTGATGACGTCGAGATCGAGCGTCTGCATCAGAAAATTGACCTGGTCCTGGATCTGCTGGCGACACTGGTGCGCGGCTTGCGGCCGCATGCGGCGGAGGTTCCGATTCTGCTCAGCAAGGAAGGTGTGGCCTGGCCGCAGTCCTGGGCCGACTGCACCGTCGGCAGCTGGGTTCGGGTCGAGCTGGAGCTGCATGCGAGCGCGCCACAGCATCTGGTCTGGGCAGCGGAAGTCGTTGCCCACCAGGACGGCGAGGTCTGTGCGAAATTTCTGACGCCGCCGGACGCGCTGGATGCCGCTCTGGAGCGATATGTCTTTCGTCGGCACCGACGGTCGGTTGCTGGTGCACGCTCGCCGGCTGGAAAACCCTGATGCTGGACCGGGTGCCCACAATGGACACGCCGTTCATTTCATTTGGGGAGCCTTTCCGCATGCGCATCGTGTTGGCCGAGTCGCAAACCTTGCTGCGCGCCGCGTTGCGGACCCTGTTCGAGCAGCAGACCGACGCCGAGATCGTGGGCGAGGCGGGGGACGGACAGACCCTGCTTGAGCTGGTCGGACGCCTGCACCCGGATCTGGTCGTCACCGAAATCAATCTGCCGGAGATGAGCGGACTTGAGGCTCTGGTGCAGATCCATCGGCATTACCCCGATGTTGCGGTGCTGGTGCTTTCGTCGCTGACAGACGGTCAGAACGTGCGCAGCGCGCTGCGCGCCGGGGCCGCCGGGTTCCTGTCGACCGAGGCGGAGCCGGCTGAACTGGGTATCGCCTTGCGCGCCGTGGCCCGCAAGCAGGTCTATCTGAGTCCGTCGATCTCGCACAAGGTGGTCGAACGGCGTAACGGTGTACGGGTTGAAGACAACGCCCAGGTGACGCCGCGTCAGCGCCAGGTGCTGCAGTTGATCGCACGCGGCAAATCGACCAAGGAAATTGCCGCCCTGATGGGCGTCAGCGTCAAGACGGTTGAGACCCATCGCGCGCGCTTGATGAATACGCTGGGCCTGTACGGCACCAATGCGTTGATGCGCTACGCCATCCGCACCGGCATGGACTACGCGCACATCTGAGTGCGCCGGCGCGGGCGCATGGTCGCCCGCCGTTGATCGACGCTGCAGCCTGCTTCGCAGGCACTGTCGAAAATCCGACACATGTAAGGTAAACCCCTACTTGGTGTAGGGAAAATATTTCTTTGGTTCTCCCCTGCAATTCGCGAACCTGATCACACGCTGAATCCGTGCTGAGTCACCCGCGCCAGGAGAATCAAGAATGAAACAGAACCTGCATCTCTCTACCAGCCAGTCGATGGCCATGACGCCGCAGTTGTTGCAGTCGATCCGGCTGTTGCAGCTGTCATCGCTCGAGCTGGAGCAGGAACTGCGCGAGGCGCTGGAGCGCAATGTGATGCTCGAGCCGGTCGAGGGCGATACGGCTGACGAGGACGCGGCTGAAGGGGTCGATCGTGACACGGCGACTGCGGCGTCGGAAGAAGTCAGCGGCATCGACCCCGATGCAACCAGCAAGGTGGAGGCCGATTTCGACTGGTCCAGCCGCGAATCCTGGTCCAGTGGCGAACCCAACCGCGAAGATGACGAGCCTTGGGAAGCGCGTCTTCCGACGCCGGAAACCGTTGATGCCCGTTTGTCGGCGATCCGCCAGCTGGAGCTGGTGATTGCCACGCCGCGTGAAGCGCGGCTGATCTCCGCGATTCTGGATGCGATCGACGACAACGGCTACCTGGCGGAGCCGCTGGAAGGCGTTGCGCTGGAGTCGGGGCTGAATCCGCTGCCGGATCAGGCGGAACTCGAAGCGGCCCTGACCAAGGTGCAGGGCGTCGAACCCACCGGCTTTGGTGCGCGCGACCTGCGCGAATGCCTGCTGCTGCAGATCAACGCGATGCCGCGTGGCACGCCCGGCAAGGTACTGGCGCGCGAGATCGTCGAGTCCGAACTGGAGCGCGTTGCTTCGCGCGATTTTGAGGGTCTGTGCGCGACGCTGGAAGTCGACTTCATGGATCTGCATCGCGCAATGGACCTGATCCTGGCGCTGAACCCCAAGCCCGGCGCCAGCTATTCCGCGCCGGCCGAAGTGGCGCTGCCGGACGTGCTGGTCAGCGGTGTGCCGGGCGCCTGGAAGATCGAGCTCAACGCCGAACGCCTGCCGCGAGTGCGCGTCAACCGCCTGTATGAAAACCTGCTGCAGCGTGGCGCCAGCCATCGCGGCATGAAGGATCAGCTGCAGGAGGCGCGCTGGCTGGTCCGTGGCATCGAAATGCGCCACGACACCCTGCTGCGCACCGCACGGGCGATCTTCGAGCGCCAGACGGCATTCCTGGAGCAGGGCGAGGAGGGCATGGTGTCACTGACGCTGCGCGAGATCGCCGAGGCCATCGGCATGCACGAGTCGACCGTCTGCCGCGTCACCACCAACAAGTGGGTGCAGACGCCGTGGGGTGTCTACGAGCTGAAGGCGTTCTTCCCGTCGCAGATCGCCGGCGCTGACCGTGAGACCTCCGGAACAGCGGTCAAAGCGATGATTCGTCGGATAATTCATACCGAAAACGCCGATGCGCCCTTGTGCGACGGCGACATTACCGCGATTCTGGCTCGTAACGGAGTACGGGTTGCGCGGCGGACGGTGGCCAAATACAGAGAGGCCATGCGGATTCCCTCGGCGAAGGACCGGATTCCGGTGCAAAAAGGACGGCATCTGCGCCTGGTCAGCTGAGCTGAAGGTGTCCATGCCGCGATGGGGGCGAACTGGAGCGGGGCGTAATGAAACTGAAGACATTGCTGGTCGACGACAACAAGCCCTTTCTGGTGCTTGCTCGACACCTGCTGTCGGAATGCCCCGAAATCGACGTCATCGGCGAAGCTGTTGACGGTTTTCAGGCGGTTGACAGTGCGGCGCAGCTCAAACCCGATCTGATCATCATGGATCTGGCGATGCCCGGCATGGGCGGGCTGCAGGCGACACGCCTGATCAAGGCGCAGGATGATCCGCCGATCATCATCATCGCCTCGCACTACGACGATCCCGCGCATCGGGAATTCGTCGCGCAGGTGGGGGCCGAAGGCTTCGTCAACAAGCAGCAATACGAAACCGAAGTGATCGAGTTCGTGCAACGCCTGGTCAGGGAGCGGTCCAATGGCTGAAGCCAGAGTTCTGATCATCGATGCGGATACCGAGCGCGCCGAAAGCCTGCGCACGGTGCTGGAATTCATCGATCACCGTGCGGTGATTGTCAGCGACTGTGGCGAGCTGGATCTGGCCGCCAGCAAGCCGCGCGACTGGGCTGCGGTGATCGTCGGCAAAGTCGAGATCGAACCTCTGCTCAAATTCACCCAGTGGCTGCGCCAGGATCGTCTGCATCCGCCGCTGCTGGTGCTGCAACCGTATTTCGACGTCGTGCTCGAACGCAGCGCGATGGACCGCAGTGCCTGCTATTCGCTGGAAACACCGGTGCGCTACGCGCAGCTGTCCGAGCTGCTGCGGCGTGCCAGTCTGCTGACGCTGGAAAAGGTGTCGGTGGCCGTGCATCGCAGTGGACCGACTGGCAATTCGACCGCGGTGCGTCGGGTGCGTCGCATGATCGAGCAGGTCGCCGGGTTTGACACCACCGTGCTGATCACCGGCGAGTCCGGTACCGGCAAGGAAGTGGTGGCGCGCGCGATCCACGAGCAGTCAGGGCGCTCCGACAAGCCGTTTGTCGCCGTCAACTGCGGCGCCATTCCGCATGAATTGCTGGAAAGTGAACTGTTCGGCCACGAGAAGGGTGCGTTCACCGGTGCGATCACCGCGCGCAAGGGCCGTTTCGAAATGGCCGACGGCGGCACGCTGTTCCTCGACGAGATCGGCGACATGCCATTGTCGATGCAGGTCAAGATTCTGCGCGTGCTGCAGGAACGCACCTACGAGCGCGTCGGCGCCAATCGCAGCTCGCAGTGCGATGTGCGCATCGTTGCCGCGACGCATCGCAATCTGGAGGACGCGATCATCAAGGGCACGTTTCGCGAGGATTTGTACTATCGCTTGAATGTGTTCCCAATCGAGATGCCGCCACTGCGCGAACGCATCGAGGATCTGCCGCTGCTGATCGACGATCTGATCGCAGCACTGGAGCGCAGTGGTCACGGTTCGGTGCGTCTGTCCGCCGACGCGGTGCATGTGCTGCGGGGGTATCACTGGCCGGGCAACGTGCGCGAGCTGTCGAATCTGATCGAGCGCGTGGCGGTGCTGCATCCCGGCGCGACCGTCGGTGTGGCCGAGCTGCCGCAACGTTACCGCGTTCGCGACGCCAATCCGCCCCTGGCTCAGACGGTGCCGATGGTGGTCGAATCGCGTCGTGAAGCGTCGACCGGTCGCGTGACCACGACGCCGAACCCGTCGCTGGTCACCGCGGACGACGACGATCGCGAAATCGTGGTCGACGCCAGCCATCCCGAGCACGAGCTGCCGCCTGAGGGCGTCAATCTCAAGGATCATATCGAGCAGATCGAGCTGACGCTGATCCGTCAGGCGCTGGCGCAGG
>JBFFJL010000087.1:0-11308 GCA_041555955.1 Nevskiaceae bacterium | reverse complement strand
TGTCCCACGCACAGCAATCCGCTGGGCGCAACGATGACGGACGCGGACAAGGCGGCCCTGGTGGAATTGTGCCGCCGCCACAAGGTCGCGCTGATCGAAGACGATCTCTACGGCGAACTGCAATACACCGAACGCCGCCCCTTGCCGCTGCGCCACTTCGATCCGCATGGCGACGTGATGCTGTGCAGCTCGTTCTCCAAGACGCTGGCGCCGGGCGCCCGTGTCGGCTTCATCGCCGCGGGGAGAAACATCGAACGCGTGCGCGCACTCAAGTTCGCCGCATCGGTCAGCACCGCACGCCTGATGCAGGAAGTACTGGCCGAAGTCCTGGACGGCAGCCTGTACGACCGTCATCTGCGGCGCCTGCGCGCTGCCTGCGAACAGCAGGTGCAGCAGGCGATGCGCTGCATCCTCGAGTCGTTCCCCGACGGTACCCGCGTGGTTCAGCCCAGTGGCGGCTTTCTGTTGTGGGTGCAACTGCCGGAAGGCGCCGATACGCTCGACCTTTACCGACGCGCAGCAACCGAAGGTGTGGAATTCGCACCCGGCCCCTTGTTCAGCAGCCGCGGCGCCTTCGTCGATTCACTTCGGCTCAACTGCGGGCATCGCATGACACCGCGCATCGAAGGCGCGTTCCGGCGGCTGGGGAAACTCGCGCGAAATACCTGAAAACCCGTCCGCCCGAAGGCGCGACGGGCTGGCCGGAACCCACCTTCCACACCTTGAGAAGTGCGATCTTGCCGGCCCACTTAATATGTGACCATAATGGCACATATGAACCGAAGCACATCCGCCCCTGATGAAACCGAGGATCGCCTCGATGCGACGTTCTTCGCCCTGTCCTCGCCGGTACGGCGACGCATCCTCGATCTGCTGAAACGGGACGGCGGCTGCAACGTTAACCACGTCTGCGCCGCCTTCGAAGACACGATCGGGCGCTTCGCGGTGATGAAGCATCTTTCCGTTCTGGAGCGCGGCGGACTGCTGGTGTCTCAACGTGAGGGCCGCGAAAAGCGCCTTTGGTTGGATCCCACGCCGCTGCAACTCATCCAGGAGCGGTGGACCACGGAGTACGGCGCCTACTGGGCTGCTCGCCTCACCCGTCTCAAGTACCGCGCCGAAGGCGCGGAAGTGCTCACGTTTAAGGGAAAGCCGAAGGAGCGTAGCCATGGCTGAAGAGGACAGCGACACCGACGCGGTATTCAGGATTTTCATCAGCCGATATCCAGCGCGTATGGCACGAGCTGACGAAGACCGGCGAAGCGCAGGGCGCCGTGTTCAACGCCTGGCTGCATACCACCGGCTTCACGGCCGGCGCCCGCATGCAGATGCGCACTGGCACAGGCAAACACGTCATCGTCGACGGCGAGATTGTCACCTTCGAACCACCGTATCGCTTCGCGCATACGCACCGCTTCACGCAGTACGACGATCCGGTGTGCACCGTTAGCTACGAATTGAAGCCGGCCGGCAGCGGTGTCGAAGTCACGCTGCGCGTGATCGGCATTCCGCCCGGAACGCCGACCGCCAAGAGCATGGCCAGCGGGGGCAACACGATCGTCAACACACTCAAAACGATCTGCGAAACCGGAAAGGCCGGTTTCGGCACGCGCATCATGTACTGGATGTTCCACCACATGGAATTTGTGCTGCCCGCTCGTACGCGCAGCGAATCCTGGCCGCTAACCCGCAAGCAAGGAGACTGACATGGCCGACCCACAAGCCGCCGTCATCACTCAGTTGAAGAACATCCAGGCCCGCACCGGCAAGACCATCGCCGAGCTGCACGCTGCGATCCGCGCCAGCGGCCTCGCCAAACACGGCGAAAAGCGCAGCTGGCTGATGGAACACTTCAAACTCGGCTATGGCGACGCCAATACCGTCGTCCACCTGCTCGACAAGCCATTGCCGCCACTCGACGGTACAGCTACGGCGGAACCCATCGCATCAGCAGGCGATCCACTGGACGCGATCTACTCCGGCGCCAAGGCTCATTTGCTCCCACTGCACGAAAAGCTGCAAGCCAGGATCGCCGCACTCGGGCCACACGAAAGAGCCCCAAAGAAAACCTACATCAGCCTGCGCCGCAAGAAGCAGTTCGCCATGCTCGGGCCAGCGACCAAGGATCTGCTGGAACTCGGGCTCAACATCAAAGACCTGCCCACCGATCCCCGGTTGAAACCGCAACCGCCCGGCAAGATGTGCAACTACACCGTGCGTTTCGGAACGGACGCCGAAATTGACGCGACGCTGATGGGATGGGTGAAGGCGGCCTTCGACGCGGCTGGTTAGTCGCCTGCACCGACCACCCGCAGACCCAAGTCTGCGCCCATGCGCTCAACCGTCCGGGTTCTTCGGTCAATCAGAACTTGTAGTAGTTCTGGTTGAGGTAGCTGGCCACCGCCTTGATGTCCTCGCCAGTCCAACTCAGGTTGTTCGCCTTCTCGCAGCGACCCACCTGCTGGTGCAGACCGTCAAGATCAGTCACTCGGCGATCTTCGCGCGTGTAGACGCCGCTGTCATGGCAGGACGTGCAATGGGCAGCATGCAACTCCTCTCCCCCATCGGCGACCGCCGTAAAGGACAGCGCCAGCAGCGGCAGCGCGATCAACCGCATGCAACGTCGAAAAATGAGGTTCATGTTTTCGCTCACTTGGTGGTGGTCACGAGCCAGTTTAATGCGAAAAACGAGCGCTCTGCGCGGTTGCCCGTTCTGCCTATTGGCTTACGCAAATGCGGCGTTCCTGGCTCACTCAGCAGGCAGAAGCATCTGCGCTCCCCCTTACACACGGCTACGACTTCGGGGACGGGCGCCTGATTGCGTTGCTCAATTCGTTCGCAGTGCGCACCGCGATCGCAGCGTGCTCGGCAGCAATCTTGGATGCCGCTGCGGCCCGCGCAGAGGCCTGAATTGAGGCTTCCTCGGCCTGATGGGCCACGGCAGCGGCTGCCGCAGCGGACGCCGAAGCGGCTGCCGCCGCTGCTTCCGTGGCGGCCTCAGCCGCATCCTGCGCAGCGACAGCGGAGGCCTCGGCAGCTTCAATCACCCCGCGATCAGAGGCGAGACGGGCGGCTCGCGCCGCAGCTTCGGTCGCATCGACCGCTTTGGCCGCCGCGTTGGTCGCTCGTGTGGCTGCTTTCAAGGCTTCCGACGTGAGAGCTTTCAGCGAAACCAAGGCCTCGCTGTAGCGATTATTGACGATCAGATAGCCCTGGCGCAGGTTGGAAACTTCACTTTCCAGCGCGACCAGTCGCGCGTATATCCGGTCATGCTCCTCGGTCATGATTCACCTCAAACTTCTTACGCCGGACGGGCGGCTTGTTCAGCCATGAGACAAAAACCGATCGGCACTGAGACCCGGATATCGGGAAATTGTGACCGAGCCATGCGTAGGCAGTATCCCCCAATTCCGCTTCCCTGGGGGTGCAAGCGGGTCATCCGTCGAAAAATTGGTCGACTTGAACACACGGGCTTGTCCAATCAGCCAACTGGCGAGATTCACCAGTCGCACGTTACGCAGGCTCAAATTTCAGAATACGTCCAGCGCCCCAGGCCTGCCGTGCGCCGACACCGTACGCCTTCGTGCCGACGCCGAGATCGAGGCAAAGCTCTTGGAATGGCTGACGGAAGCTGTTGCAGCGACTGGACAACCGAGTTGTGCCGCTCGAATAAAATCTCGGTAAATTCTGCTCGCTTTGATTTTGGCAATCAGTAGAGACTGATAGACGATAACGATGGCTAGCCAGCGGCGCAGCAGATCATGGCGGGAATGTTCACGGAACTAACAGTTGCGGGCCGACGCTTCATTGAAACGCGGCGGCGTCGACGTGCGGGGCAAATCGAACCCGCACCGGACTGTGGCCAGTTCAAGCGGCAAATGCAGACGCTATTGGATCAAGCGCCGGACGGCCTCATGACCGACGCACGCTGGCTCGACCTACCGGCCAATGCGGCGCCCTGGCTGGACAGCGGCGTCAGGCTGGAGCCGAACGATGCCGTCAGCTGGTTCGTTTGTGGCCGCACCTGGGCGTCCAAGCCCCTGGACGTCTGGGTGTCACCGGCGGTGCAGGTCTGGAGCCGGATCGGCGATGACGGCGAACTCATCAGCGCCTCACGTGACAGCCACTCCGTCATTGCGGATCGCGCCGGAACCTTGCAGTTCGGCAACTACTTTCCGAACGACTGGGCGGACAGGAACGGCAACACCAAAGATCCCGACACGGTCTACCGCTCACTGAAGGGCGAGCTACTGATTCTGGTGATTCGCTGGAATGGGGACGCACTGCCCGGCCTGAAAGCGCTGCGCCAGGCAGGCGATGTCGATGGCTGGCTGACCCGAGAAATCGAACGGCTGGAACAAGGCCCGCTGCGCCCTAGCGGCTGGAATCGGCTCTGGCACATTCCCGACAACGAAATCTATCGCGCCTGCCAGACGCCGGACGGCGCGCCCACCATCTGCTGCCATACCCACGGCGACGTCGGCATCATCCAGCACGACGTCGATTTTCCCTTTGGCCCGAACACACGTATCGACTGGCGCTGGATCGTCGAGACCCTGCCCTCCACCATCCGTGAGGACGCCGTCCTCAGCCATGACTATCTGAGCATCGCCATCGAGTTCGATACCGGCAAGGATCTCACCTACTACTGGAGCAGCACGCTGCCGGTCGAAACCGGCTACATCTGCCCGCTGCCGGCCTGGAAGGACAAGGAATATCACGTCGTCGTCCGCAGCGGCTCCGACGGACTCGGTGAGTGGCAATCCGAGTCACGCAACCTCTACGCCGACCATCAGCAGCACATGGCGCGCAGCATGAGCGACTCACCCCAGCGCATCGTGCGCATCTGGCTGATCGCCAACAGCGTGTTTCAGCGCGGGACGGGAGATTGCAGCTACGCCGGCATTCGGCTTAGTGACGGACAGCATTCCGTGTCGGTGCTCTAGCAGCTCGGCACCTGGCGTGATCGGCGCAGAAGGCAAAGCGCCCATCGCAAGGATCTGGAGCAACGCCCGAAGCGACCGGGCTTCGCGGTCGTCGCCGTTTCAGTCCAGCCCGGCCAGAATCTGGCTCATGCGCTTGCCGGTCGCGGATTTCTTGAGCGCATGCACAATCGCATCGCGCAGGACGTCTTCCGAAAACTTGGGCTCCGCGAGATCGGTCGGGCACGACAGGGGACCGACGAAGGTAGGCCAGTCGTCGCCGACCCACCAGTCACAGAAAACCGGATCGGCGTCGTCATCCAGAGGCTTCGCCACAAAGCGCCGGGTCTTCTCGTCGAACGACACATCCTCATTGACGCCCGTGACGATAAAACGCACTACCGCGTCGGCATAGACGCTGCAAAAGGACTCGTGAACGCTTCTTTCAATTTTCATGGCGGGATTTTAACGCTGAATCATCGAGGCCGAACGGTCGGCCTCATACGCAGGGTGCGGCCATTACCGTTCAAAGCATCGGAATGGAGAAGGCCCGGACAACCAACGCCGTCCGGGCCCGTATGACATCGGCCCGCAGGCAGGTGAAGCCTTAGAACGCATCCCCCGGCACATGCACCCAGCCGCTCATCAGCACACGGGCGCTGCGGGACATGATGGCCTTCTTCACGACCCATTCACCGTTGACCAACTCGGCCTGGGCGCCGACACGCAAGGTGCCGGACGGATGGCCAAAGCGCACGGCTTCGCGGTCGCCACCACCGGCCGCCAGATTCACCAGTGTGCCGGGAATGGCCGCGGCGGTGCCAATGGCAACGGCGGCGGTACCCATCATCGCGTGATGCAGCTTGCCCATCGACAGCGCGCGCACGCAGAGGTCGATGTCACTGGTTTCCACCGTCTTGCCGGATGAACTGGTGTAGCTCTTTGGCGGGGCAACGAAGGCGACCTTGGGCGTGTGCTGGCGCTTGGCGGCTTCACCGATCTCCTTGATCAGCCCCATCTTCACCGCACCGTAGGCACGGATGGTTTCGAACATCGCCAGCGCCTTGGCGTCGTTGTTGATGGCTTCACGCAGCTCGGTGCCGGTGTAGCCGATGGCGTCGGCGTTGACGAAGATGGTCGGGATACCGGCATTGATCATCGTCGCCTTGAACGTGCCAACGCCGGGCACCTCCAGATCGTCCACCAGGTTGCCGGTGGGGAACATGGAGCCGCCGGCGTCATCCGCCGGGTCGACGAACTCGACCTGGATCTCGGCCGCCGGAAAGGTCACGCCGTCCAGCTCGAAGTCGCCGGTTTCCTGCACCTGCCCGTTCGTCATCGGCACGTGGGCGATGATGGTCTTGCCGATGTTGGCCTGCCAGATGCGCACGGTGCAGAGGCCATCCTTCGGCACGCGGGCGTCATCGATCAGGCCATTGGTAATGGCGAACGGCCCGACCGCGGCGGACAGGTTGCCGCAGTTGCCAGACCAATCGACAAAGGCCTTGTCGATGCCGACCTGTCCGAACAGGTAGTCGACGTCATGATCCGGCTGACTGCTCTTCGACAGGATCACGGTCTTGGACGTGGACGAGGTCGCGCCGCCCATGCCGTCGATGTGCGCACCGTAGGGATCGGGACTGCCGACGACGCGCAGCAGCAGCTTGTCCCGCGCCTCGCCCGGCACCTGACAGGCTTGCGGCAGGTCCATCAGCTTGAAGAAGGTGCCTTTGCTGGTGCCACCACGCATGTAGGTGGCGGGAACTTTGATCTGGGCTGCGTGGGCCATGGTGTGTCCTTGTTGGGGTTACGCGCCGTCCGGGATTTCCGGCTCGACGAGCTGTGCCAGCAGGGTCAGCGACTCCTGCCAGCCGAGGTAACAGAATTCGGTCGGGATCATGTCCGGAATGCCGGCCTGCACGATACTCAGCTCGGTGCCGCAGGCCACGGCCTTGAACGTGATCTCGACATGCATTTCGCCCGGCATGTTCGGATCATCGAACTGGTCGGTGTGAACGATGCGCTCACCGGGCTTGAGTTCGAGATAGCAAACGCGGAACGAGTGGCTGCTGCCGGTGCCGAAGTTGGTGAACGACATGTGGTAGCCGCCACCGACCTTGGGGTCCATCTCGTGCACGGTGCCGGTGAAGCCATGCGGCGGCAGCCACTTGCATAGCGCCCCCGGGTCCAGAAACGCGCGGTAGAGCTTGTCCGGCGAGGTCTTTACGACGCGATGTAAACGAACGGTGCCCGTCATGAGCTTGTCTCCTGATATCGAATGGTGTGGCGGCCCCAACGATCAAACACCGCCCCGTTCGCGCCGAGTACCGCACAGCGAGTATCTCGATACGCCGCTGCGCGGCTACTCGATACGAACGGACAGTGCTGATGAAATCCATCAGGGACACAAACCCTAGTCGAACAAATCAGGCCGCTTTCGACGATTCCAGGAAATCCTGTGCAAATCGCTGCAGCACACCACCGGCGTCATAGACCGAAACCTCTTCAGCGGTATCCAGACGGCAGGTCACCGGCACTTCAACCGTCTCGCCGTTCTTGCGGTGAATGACCAGGGTCAGGTCGGCACGCGGAGTGCGCTCGCCGACGACGTCGTAGGTTTCGGTGCCGTCGAGGCCCAGCGTCTTGCGCGTGGTGCCCGGCTTGAACTCCAGCGGCAACACGCCCATGCCGATCAGGTTGGTGCGGTGAATGCGCTCGAAGCCTTCGGCCGCGATCGCTTCCACACCGGCCAGACGCACGCCCTTGGCCGCCCAGTCGCGCGACGAGCCCTGACCGTAGTCGGCACCGGCCACGATGATCAGCGGCTGCTTGCGGTCCATGTAGGTTTCGATCGCTTCCCACATGCGCACGACCTGACCGTCCGGCTCGATGCGTGTCAGCGAGCCTTGCTTGACCTCGCCGTCGACAACCGCCATCTCGTTGACCAGCTTGGGGTTGGCGAAGGTCGCACGCTGCGCGGTCAGATGGTCGCCGCGATGCGTGGCGTAGGAATTGAAGTCCTCTTCCGGCAGACCCATCTTGTGCAAGTACTCACCGGCCGCGCTGTTCATCATGATCGCGTTGGACGGCGACAGATGATCGGTGGTGATGTTGTCCGGCAGCACCGCCAGCGGCCGCATGCCCGTGAGCGTACGCTCACCGGCCAGCGCACCTTCCCAATACGGCGGACGGCGGATGTAGGTGCTCATCTCGCGCCAGGCGTACAACGGGCTGACCTTGTCCTCGACGACCTTGAAGTTGAACATCGGGTCATAGACGGCGCGGAACTGTTCCGGCTTCACGCACTTGGCCACGATCTCATCGATCTCTTCATCGCTCGGCCACAGGTCCTTCAAAGTGACGGGCTTGCCGTCCTGGTCGTGGCCCAGCACATCCTGCTCGATATCGAAGCGGATGGTGCCGGCGATGGCGTAGGCGACCACCAGCGGTGGCGAGGCCAGGAAGGCCTGCTTGGCATACGGATGGATGCGGCCATCGAAGTTGCGGTTGCCCGACAGCACCGCTGTCGAGTACAGGTCGCGGTCGATGATTTCCTGCTGAATCTTCGGGTCCAGCGCGCCGGACATGCCGTTGCAGGTGGTGCAGGCGAACGCGACGATGCCGAAGCCGAGCGCTTCCAGATCGTCCAGCAGGCCGGCTTCCTTCAGATACAGCTCGACGGTCTTGGATCCGGGCGCCAGTGACGACTTGACCCACGGCTTGCGTGTCAGCCCCTTGGCGACAGCGTTGCGCGCGAGAATGCCGGCGGCAACGACGTTGCGCGGATTGGAGGTATTGGTGCAACTGGTGATGGCGGCGATGATCACTGCGCCATCCGGCATCAGGCCCTGCTCTTCTTCCTTCAGTGCCTTGTCGAGATCCACGGCCAGACCACGCTCATGCAGCGCGGTGGTCGGCAGACGGCGATGCGGATTGGACGGGCCGGCCATGTTGCGCACAACGCTGGACAGATCGAACGTCAGCACGCGCTCGTACTGCGCGGTCTTCAGCGCGTCGCCCCAGAAGCCAGCGGCCCTGGCGTAGGTTTCGACCAGCTTGACCTGCTCGTCCGTGCGGCCGGTGAGCTTCAGATACTCGATGGTCTGCTCGTCGATATAGAACAGCGCGGCGGTGGCGCCGTACTCCGGACACATGTTGGAAATCGTTGCGCGGTCGCCGATCGACAGAGTCGAGGCGCCTTCGCCGTAGAACTCGATATAGGCGCCGACGACTTTTTCCTTGCGCAGGAATTCGGTCATGGCCAGCACGATGTCAGTGCAGGTGATGCCGGGCTGACGCTTGCCGGTCAGCTCCACGCCGATGATGTCCGGCAGGCGCATCCACGAGGCGCGGCCGAGCATGACATTCTCGGCTTCCAGACCACCAACGCCGACGGCGATGACGCCCAGCGCATCAACGTGCGGGGTGTGGCTGTCAGTGCCGACACAGGTATCCGGGAACGCGACGCCGTCCTGCACGTAGACCACCGGAGACATTTTCTCCAGGTTGATCTGATGCATGATGCCGTTGCCCGGCGGCACCACGTCGACGTTCTTGAACGCCTTCTTGGTCCAGTTGATGAAGTGGAAGCGGTCGTCGTTGCGGCGATCCTCGACCGAACGATTCTTGGCGAACGCATCCTTCTCGAAGCCGGCGTATTCGACCGCCAGCGAGTGATCGACGATCAGCTGCGTCGGCACCACCGGATTGACCAGTGCCGGGTCGCCGCCCATGTCGGCGATCGCGTCGCGCAGACCGGCAAGGTCGACCAACGCGGTCTGACCGAGGATGTCGTGGCAGACCACGCGCACCGGGAACCACGGGAAGTCCAGATCGCGCTTGCGCTCGATCAGCTGCCCCAGATAGTCATTGATTTTTTCGGGCTCGGCCTTGCGGATGAGGTTTTCGGCATGCACGCGCGCAGTGTACGGCAGCGTGTCCCAGGCGCCCGGCTTGATTGCGTCGACGGCGGCACGTGCGTCGAAGTAGTCGAGCTGTGTGCCCGGCAGGGGTTTGCGGTATTTGGTGTTCATTGCGTCACTCGTGAATGGTGATTCGTGATCGGTGATTCGCGAGAGCTTTCCAATCACGAATCACCGATCACCCATCGCAGTTGCCTTACTTGCGGTCCTTCAGCGGCACGAACTTCTGGTCTTCCGGACCGACGTAGTTCGCGCTCGGGCGGATGATCTTGCCGTCGATGCGCTGCTCGATCACGTGCGCGCTCCAGCCTGCGGTGCGTGCAATCACGAACAGCGGCGTGAACATGGCGGTCGGCACGCCCATCATGTGATAGCTGACGGCGCTGAACCAGTCGAGATTCGGGAACATCTTCTTGATGTCCCACATCACCGTTTCCAGACGTTCGGCTATGTCGTACATCTTGGGGTTCTTGGCCTCGTCGGACAGCTGCTTGGCCACGCCCTTGATCACCTTGTTGCGCGGATCGGACACGGTGTAGACCGGGTGACCGAAACCGATGATGACTTCCTTCTTCTCGACGCGCGCCTTGATGTCGGCCTCGGCTTCATCCGGCGTGTCGTAGCGCTTCTGGATCTCGAACGCGACCTCGTTGGCGCCGCCGTGCTTGGGGCCACGCAGCGCGCCGATGCCGCCGGCGATGCAGGAGTACATGTCCGAACCCGTACCAGCGATCACACGGCTGGTGAAGGTCGAGGCGTTGAACTCGTGCTCTGCGTAGAGGATCAGCGAGGTGTGCATCGCCCGCTCCCACGACTTGCCCGGCTTCTCGCCGTGCAGCAGGTGCAGGAAGTGGCCACCGATCGAATCGTCATCGGTCTCGACGTCGATGATCTTGCCGTTGAAGGCGTAGTGGTACCAGTACAGCAGCATCGAGCCCAGCGACGCCATCAGGCGGTCGGCAATGTCGCGCGCACCCGGATGGTTGTGGTCGTCCTTCTCCGGCAGCACGCAGCCGAGCGCGGAAACGCCGGTGCGCATCACGTCCATCGGGTGACTGTTGGCCGGCAGCTCCTCGAGCACCGACTTCACCGCCGCCGGCAGGCCGCGCAGCGCCTTGAGCTTGGCCTTGTACGCAGTCAGCTCGGCCTTGGTCGGCAGCTTGCCGTGCACCAGCAGATGCGCGATCTCTTCGAATTCGCAGGTCTCGGCAACGTCGAGGATGTCGTAGCCGCGATAGTGCAGGTCATTTCCGCTGCGGCCGACCGTGCACAGCGCGGTGTTGCCCGCGGCGGTGCCGGACAGGGCGACGGACTTCTTCGGCTTGAACGTCGGGGTGGTGTTCTCGGTCATTTCAAACTCTCCTTATTGGCAGCTATTTCAGCCAGCTTGGATGAAACGTGTTGGGGACGTTGCTTACTTCTTCGAGGCGAAGAGGGCGTCGAGCTTCTGCTCGAACGCGTGAT
>JBFFJL010000086.1:0-11422 GCA_041555955.1 Nevskiaceae bacterium | reverse complement strand
GTCTGATGGCCGCGCTGATGAAACACCGCGTGGCGGCGCCGTCGGTAGCGGCCGCCGTCGGCCATGTGCTGATCCAGTTCGAGACGGTTCCAGCTTTCGGCGAACGCCGGCCAGTCGTCCAGCGTGCCGGTGGCGGTCAGCAGCGCATGCATGCGTTCGGCCTCGACAAAGGCGAAGTGCGCACGTGCCAGCGCCTGCTGCTCGGGCAGCGGGCGGACGATCAAATCCTGAGGGGGCGGCAGTGTGCTCATCGTGAGCCGCCGCAGGGCGGCGGGCGCGGCTTTATGCCACGCGCGCCGACGGCCGTCAAAGCCGCGCCGGTTTCAGAACTCCACTTGTTCGCAGCGCTGCTTCAGCGCCGCGGCGTGGCGCGCAAAGCCGTCCTGGACCTGGCGGATTGGCGCCAGTCCGGCGAGCAGGCCGGTGAGCTTTTCGCTGGTGTGATAGCGGCAGCGTCCGGCATCCAGTGCCTCGACGATTTGCGGTCGCTGACCGCGCACCAGATACAGCGTGTGCAGCGGGCCGAGGAAGACATATTGCAGGTGTGCGCGGATGACACCGTCATCGCCCGGCGCCGGCGGTTCGAGCCGGGTGATGCGCTCGCGCGTCTTCGCACGCATGCCGTTGCTGAAGTGCACATGCAGGATCAGATCAGCGCCGACTCTCGGGCCGTCGGACGGCGTGTCGATGCGCGTGATGAACGGATTCCATTCGCCGTAGCGATCGGTCTCCAGCATCGTCTGCCACACGCGCTCGATCGGCGCGTTGATGATGACTTCGGCTTCGGCGTAGGCCATGCGGCAGGGCTCCTGATCAGTGCTTGGCGATCAGGATGACAGATGCGCCCGCGCGCGGGGATGGCGGTGCGACGCGGATCAGAAATTCGGCGTGCGATCCTCGAACAGGTCGTGCAGATGGTTGCGCTTCACCGTGTGCTGGATCATCGCGTCGAGATCGAAGTCCGCACCGAGGTCGTTCAGCGACTTGGCCTTCACCTGTGCGAATTTCGCTTTCTCCGCGGCGCTGCGCGCGCTGATCTCGAAACTGTCGATGACCTCCAGCCCGCCGCCGGGCAGCAGGTCCAGCGCGTCGTTCTCGACCGAGTAGGTGGCGCCGCGAATCGTCTGGCCGTCGACGACGTATTCGGTGAAGACGTGGCGCAAGGTGCGGAACGCGGACCACGGCATGTCGTAGTCGACCAGTTCGTACAGGCTCTGGCCGCCGCCGCCCTGGGTGATCTGGACGTAGCCGGTGGGGATTGGCAACCCCAGGCCCATCGGCTTGGAGCGCTCGTAGATGTGATCGTGGCCGACCAGCAGCAGGTCAACGCCGTAGCGCAGCAGGATGTGCTCCTGCAGCAGCACCAGCGAGAAGTTGAACGGGTCGCGGCCTTCGCAGCTGGTCCAGATCGTGTAGTGCTGGACGAAGACGATGAAGTCGATCTCGCCATTGGCGCGGCGCAGGGCGGCGTCGGCCAGGTCCGCTTCGAGCGCGGCGAGTTCGGCCAGCAGCGCACCGCCGTCGGCCACGTCGTTGAGCAGCGAGCCGCCGGTGCTGACGCAGAAATGGATGTTGCCGTAGTCGAAGCCGTAGTAGATGCCGTTGCCGGGCAGGCTGACGCGGCTGGTATAGCCCTGGCCGCCGCCGTCCTTGTTCTCGTGATTGCCGGGTGCGGTCATCACCGGAATATCGGCGGCCAGCGGTTCCAGCATGTCGAAGTAGCGGTCCCATACCGGCTGGTCGCCGTTGGCGTAGGACAGATCGCCGGCGATCCAGACGAAGTCCGGATTCCTGGCGCGGGTTGCGGCGGTGACGGCGCGGCTGGCGTCGCTCTGCGCGTGGTCGCCGAAGTGGATGAAGCGGAAGCTGTCCTGCGGCGCCGGCTGCAGCACGCGCACGGCGGACCAGCCGCCGCTTTCGGAGCCGACGCGATAGCGGATCGGGTGTGCGGGATCGAGTTCACGCATCGTCGCGCTGTGCGTGAGCGCGTCGACGTCAAAGGTGGCCCTGGTCTGACCTTCGGCGCTGAACGGAAATGCCGCGGTCTGGATCTCGCAGTCGCTCATGCCCTCTGCGACCGGACCGTACTGCACCACCGTGCCCGGATCGGCGGCGCCGTCGGTGAACCAGGTGATCGTGCGCGTGGTCGCCGGATCGTCGGTCCAGCTCAGGTGCAGGCCGCGCGGGGTCTGCGTGCCGGTTGCGCCCGGCACGGTGCAGCCGCTGCCGGTGGACGGGTTGCTGCCAACGTTCGAGACCTCGCTGCTGCCGCAGGCATTCAACAGCGGTAGCGCCAGCACGCCGGCACCGGCGCGCAGCAGGCTGCGGCGTGTGGGGTCAGGCAGACAGAACGGTTTCGGGTGTTTCGGCGGACGCATCGCAGGCACTCATGGCGGGGGCTTTCGACGGCGAGGGGTTCGCCGACAAACCCGGCAGCCTAGGGTGCGTGCGTTGCAGTATTGCGATGCATGGGCTGGGAAAATTGGCCCACGGTCACGGCGTCAGTCTGCGGGCGTGGCGTGCCGGAGCAGGGTCAGCGTGTGATCCAGCAGTTCCGGGCCGCCGGATTCGAAGTGACCGGGAATCACCGTGCGGATCTGTGGATAGCGCGCCTGGATGTTGCGGACTGCCTGCGGCCAGTGGGCGAGATCCGCATCCGAGAGATTGCCCATGGCCGCGGCGCTCATCGATTTAATCATGCAGCCGCCGAACAGCAGCTGATATTTCGGAAACCACACCACGAGATTGTCGGGACTGTGGCCGGGGCCGGGTGAGTACACCTCGACCGCGCCGACGGTGACCGCCGTGCCCTGCGTCAGGCCATCGAGCACCGGATCGTGCGGCGCGGTGATCTGCTTGCCCGCCGCGAGTTCGCGCGTCTTCGGGCTCTGCGCCAGCGCAATGCCGCGCACGTCCAGTTCGGGCCAACCGCCGATGCGGTCGTCGTGAAAGTGCGTGGGGATGACGTGAACGATCGGCAGCTGAAGATTGGCGTCGATCCAGTCGATCAGCTGTCGTGTGGGCTCAATGCCCCAGGCAGTGTCAATCAGCGTGATGCTGTCGCCATCGCGCACGATCAGACCGTTGGACGGATAGGGGCGGTTGCTGTCCAGCAGATGCCACGACGTGTGTTCCCACAGATCCGGCGCCAGCTGCCTGATCTGCAATTGGTCGGAGACGTGCCAGACGCGAGTGCCGTCTACTGCAATCGGAGCGGAGTCTTCTGCGCGGGCAACAAAGGCTGCGCACAGCAGCAGCGCAACGAGGCCATGTCGGATCAAGGTGTTCATCGGCAAATTGAGCCGAATTACCGCCTCGACGTCCAGCGCCCGACCGTTGCGGCGGGCGCTAGACGTCGTGACTCAGGCGGCGCTGGCCTTGAGCAGGCCGCGCTCGCGCGCCAGGGTCAGCGCGGTGTCTTCGATCATGTCTTCCTGGCCACCGACCATCTTTCTGCGGCCCAGCTCCAGCAGAATCTCGCGTGCCGAGATGCCGTACTTCTGTTCCGCACGCTTGGCGAACAGCAGGAAGCTGGAATAGACGCCGGCGTAGCCCAGCGTCAATGCGTTGCGGTCGATGCGCACCGGGAAGTCGAGGATCGGCGTGACCAGATCTTCGGCAACGTCGGACACCTTGAACAGATCGACGCCGGTTTCGATGCCCATGCGGTTGCACACGGCGATGAACACTTCCAGCGGGGTGTTGCCGGCGCCGGCGCCCATGCCGCCGCAGGCGCAGTCGATGCGACGCGCACCGGCGGCGACCGCGGCGATCGAGTTGGCGACGCCCATCGACAGATTGTGGTGGCCGTGGAAGCCGATTTCGGTTTCGGGCTTGGCCTTCTCGCGCAGCAGTGCAATGCGGGCCGTGACGTCGTCCGGCAGCATGTAGCCGGCGCTGTCGGTGAGGTAGAGACAGTTGGCGCCGTAGCTTTCCATCAGCAGCGCCTGCTCGACCAGCTGCTCGGGCTCGATCATGTGCGCCATCATCAGGAAGCCCACCGTATCCAGGCCCATCTTGCGGCCCAGACTGATGTGCTGCTCGGAGACGTCGGCTTCAGTGCAGTGCGTGGCAACGCGAATGGTCGTGACGCCGCAGTCGGCCGCCATCTTCAGATGCTCGACGGTGCCGATACCCGGCAGCAGCAGCGCCGAAACCTTGGCCTGCTTCATGTGCGGAATCACCGCGCGCAGATATTCCTCGTCGGTGGCGGCCGGGAAACCGTAGTTGACCGAGGCGCCGCCGAGGCCATCACCATGCGTGACTTCGATCAGCGGCACGCCTGCGGCGTCGAGCCCCTGCGAGATCGACTGCATCTGCTCGATGGTGATCTGGTGACGCTTGGGGTGCATGCCGTCGCGCAGCGACATGTCATGCACTTTGATCTGAATGCCTTTGAGATTCATGGGAGCGTTCATCGCGAGAGTCCGATCGTCTATGTCCCGGAGGGGGAGCCGTTATGAAGGAGTGGCCGAGCGCCGGCACAGCGCTTCGGCGGCGACGCGCGAACGCATCGCCAGTGCAATCAGTTCAAAAATGCGCAGCGGCGCGAGCCACAGCAGCACAACGTCAGTGATGACTTCGCCGCGATGGCCGTGTGCCCGCGAGACCTGCCGCAGCCTGCGGTGTGCGGTCTCATGCAGGCGCGGGCAGTCGGTGATCAGGTCGTGCGCCTGCGTGTAAACCGCGTAGGCCGCAGCGCCGTCGCCCGCGGCCAGCAGCGCGTCGCCCTGTTGCCACAGGGCTTCGGCTTCACTTACGCGCTGGTCGATGCTGGGCATGCCGTTTTCAGGCCGCAACGTCGAATGACAGCCGGCCCGCGAGCATTTCCTCGGCGAACATTTCCGCCGTGCGCGTGGCCGACGCGGTCATGATGTCGAGGTTGCCGGCGTACTTCGGCAGGAAGTCGCCGAGGCCTTCGACTTCCATGTAGGTGGTGACGCGGTTGCCGTCGAACACGGGGCCGTTGACCAGGCGATAGCCCGGCACGTACTTCTGCACTTCGGCGACCATGGCCTTCACCGAGGCTTCGATCTCGGCCTGCTTCGGCGCGTCTTCAGTCAGGCAGTGAATGGTGTCGCGCATGATCAACGGCGGTTCGGCCGGATTGATCACGATGATGGCCTTGCCTTGCTTGGCGCCGCCGATCTTCGATACCGCGCCGGCCGTGGTGCGGGTGAATTCGTCAATATTCTTGCGTGTGCCGGGGCCGACGGACTTGCTGGCGACCGTGGCGACGATCTCGCCATAGCTCACCGGCTGCACGCGTGACACCGCGTAGACCATCGGGATCGTGGCCTGGCCACCGCAGGTGACCATGTTGACGTTCATCTCGCGCTTGCCGGCGTGCTCGATCAGGTTGATCGGCGGCACGCAGTACGGCCCGATCGCGGCTGGCGTCAGGTCGATCATCATCACGCCGAGCGCGTTGAGCTTGTCGGAGTTCTCCTTGTGCACGTAGGCGCTGGTGGCATCGAAGGCGATCTTCACGCCGTCTTCCTGCACGTGCGGCAGCATGCCGTCGACGCCCTTGTCGGTGATCTTCATGCCGGCAGCCTTGGCGCGCGCCAGACCTTCGGACTCCGGATCGATGCCGACCATCCAGGTCGGTTCGAGAACGCTGCTGCGCTGCAGCTTGTACATCAGGTCGGTGCCGATGTTGCCGGAACCGATGATCGCGCACTTGATCTTGCTCATGCCGGAATGCTCAGTTTTCAAAGCCAATGGATGCGCCGCCAATGCCGTCGAGCGTCATCTCGAAACGGTCACCGGGGGTGATTGGAAGAAGAGGCGCCAGCGAACCCGAGAGAATTATTTCGCCGGCGAGAAAGGGAATGCCGAAACGGCCGAGGGTGTTGGCCAGCCAGGCGACCGCGGTCGCCGGATGCCCCTGCACCGCCGAGCCCAGACCGGCAGCGATGTGCTCGCCGTTCTTGAGGATGTCCATCTTCACCGCGGCCAGATCCAGTGTGCGTGGATCGACGCGATCCGGCCCCAGCACGAACACGCCGCAGGAGGCGTTGTCAGCGACGGTGTCCTGGATCTTGATCTTCCAGTCGCGGATGCGCGAGTCGACGATCTCGAAGCAGGGGCTGACGTAGTCGGTGGCGTCGATGACCTGGTCTTCGGTGACACCGGGGCCGCGCAGGTCTTTCTTCAGCACGAAGGCAATCTCGCCTTCGGCGCGCGGCTGGATCAGCTTGGCCGCTGACAGGCTGACAACGGCGCCGTTGTCGACGTGCATCGTGTCGGTGAGGAAGCCGAAGTCCGGCTGATGCACGCCGAGCATGTCCTGCACCGGCTTGCTGGTGACGCCGATCTTCTTGCCGACCACGCGTTCGCCTTCGGCCGTGCGGCGTTCGAGCATGCGCAGCGAGATGCGGTAGGCGTCGTCGATGTCGATCGCCGGTTCACGTTCGGTCAGCGGGCGCAGCATCTCACGCGCGCGCAGCGCGCTGAACAGCTCGTCGCCCAGACGTTCGATCGTCTCTTTGGAAAGCGCCATGGGGATCAGCCGTTCTGCAGGAAGTCGATGACGGTGCGGTTGAACAGCTCGCGGTGTTCCATCATCACCCAGTGGCCGCATTGCGGCACCAGCACCATGCGGCAGTTCGGCATGCCCTTGGCCAGCCGCAGGATGCCGCTGTCCGGCATCATCTGTTCGTTCAGTCCCCACAGCGCCAGAGACGGGCAGGTGATCTGGCCCAGTTGCTCGGTCATGTTCGGCACCTTCATGGTCTTGATGACCTGAGGGTTCTGCGTCTTCATGATCGCAAGGCGCTCCTGCACCAGCGCGTCGTCGACGCAGTCCGGATTGACGACGAAGGCCTTGCGGAAGAATTCCTTCATGCGATCCGGCGTCACCGGCTCGCCGGAGTTGAACAGGCCGAACATCATCGCCATGCCCGGCATTGCCAGGTAATCCGGCAGATCGTTGAGTCCGCCCGGCGCCATCAGCACCAAACGTTCAATGTTTTGCGGATGTGCCAGCGCAAAGCCCAGCGCAATCGCGCCGCCCAGCGAATTGCCGACCAGCGTGTACTGGTTGACGCCGATCACATCCAGCGTCTGCTTGATGCATTCGATGAAGAACGACAGCGGGTATTCGACGTCGTCCGGTTTGTCTGAATAGCCGTAGCCGATCAGGTCCGGAACGATGCAGCGATACCCCGCTGCAACCAGCGCCGGAACATTGCCCTTGAAGTTGCTGTGGCCGGACGCGCCATTGCCTGAGCCATGCAGGAACACCACGACCGGACCCTGGCCCTGATCGGTGTAATGGATGCGATAGCCGTTGGGCAAGGCAGCGTAGTTGCCCTCGGGAATTGGCTTCTGACTCATGGGATTGGCTTGCGTGTCGGACGGAAGGCCCAGCTTCGTCGCGCATGTTCCCGCAGCACGGTCTTCGCCACGTCACCCTTTTGGATGACCGATCCTGGCGCGTGATGCCCTAGGATGCAGCTTCCTTTCAACTGTTGAAGGCGCATCGCCGTGCATTCGTCCCCAGCCCCTGCCCGATCCGTGGTGCTTGTTACCGGTGGTGCCAAGGGCGTGGGTCGCGGGATCAGTGAGTGCTTTCTGGCGCAGGGCGCCGAGGTCATCGTCTGCGGGCGCGAGGCGCCGGAAGCGCTGCCCAGCGTCGACGGACGCAGTGCGCAGTTCATCGCCGCCGACGTGCGCAAGCATGATCAGGTCGATGCGCTGTTCGAGCAGATCCGGACCCGCTATGGCCGGCTCGACGTGCTGATCAACAACGCCGGCGGTGCACCGTTTGCGATGGCGGACAAGACCTCGCCGCGCTTCAACGAAGCCATCATCGCCTTGAACCTGACGGCGCCGTTTCATCTGGCGCAGAAAGCCAATGCGATGATGCAGGCCGCCGATGGCGGTGTGATTGTGTTCGTCGCCAGCGTCAGCGCGCTGCGACCGTCGCCGGGGACCGCCGCCTACGGAGCGGCCAAGGCCGGCATCCTGAATCTGACGCAGACCCTGGCGGTGGAGTGGGCGCCGAAGGTCCGCGTGGTCGCGGTCAGTCCCGGTCTGGTGCGTACCGAACAGTCGGCGCTGCACTACGGCGACGACGCTGGCATTGCGGCGGTCGAGAAGACCGTGCCGATGGGACGCATGGCGCAGCCGCGCGACATCGGCGATGCGTGTGTGTGGTTGAGTTCGGAAGCGGCCGGCTACGTCTCCGGCAGCAATCTGGTCGTACATGGTGGCGGCGAACGCCCGGCATTTCTGGAGGCGGCGACCGCTAACAAGACGTAGCGAGGGGGTGCGGCGCGATCCGACAGCATTCGGGGGTGCCTTGGGGGAGACCATGCAGACGATAGATCTGCGAATGCGGGACCTGAATTCGCGGCGCGCAGGATGGCCTTCGCCAGCCCCGCGCCGCGGGCTGTTTGCCGTGGCTGCAGTCGCGTTGCTGCTCACCGCCTGCGGGGACAGTGCGTCTCCGGCCAGTGCGCCGGGAACACCGACACCTACGAAGACCTGCAGGCATCACGACGTGCAGCGCCAGCCATTTTTCGGCGACCTGCATGTGCATACGCGCTATTCGCTGGACGCCAATACCCAGGGCACGATCGTCGGCCCGCACGACGCGTATCGTTTTGCGCGCGGCGAGCCGCTCGGCATCCAGCCTTACGACGAAAACGGCAACGCGCTGCGCACGACGCAGCTGGCGCGACCGCTGGATTTTGCTGCGGTGACGGATCACGCCGAGCTGTTCGGCGAGGTCGAGATCTGCACCAATCCGGAGTACGTCGAGTACTACCTGGCCGAATGCACGCTGTACCGCGCGGCGCCGGAGCAGTCGTTCATCATCTTCAATCTGGTTGCGGTGGGCTTGCCGGAACTGCCGCAGTTCCCGGTGCCGGCGGGCATTCCGGTGGTGTCCGACCTGCCGGTGATCGGCGCCAACGGCAAGATTCCAAGGCTGCCGTATTGCGGCGTCGACGGCCAGCGCTGTCTGGAAGCGGCGAAGACGCCGTGGACCGACATCCAGCAGGCCGCCGAGGCCTACTACGACCGCAGCGACGATTGCCGTTTCACCACCTTCGTCGGTTACGAGTGGACCGGCGCGCCGCTGTCGAACAACCTGCACCGCAACGTGATCTTCGAAAGCGAAGTGGTGCCCGGACTGCCGCCGGCGTACCAGGAATTTCCGCGCGAGGAGCTGCTGTGGCAGGCGCTGGATGCGCAGTGCGGCGCAGTCGACGGCTGCAACTATCTGACGATCCCGCACAACTCGAATCTCAGCGCCGGCATGATGTTCGAGACCGAGGATCGCTTCGGCAATGACTACACCGCCGAGTTTGCGCAGCGGCGCCAGAATGCCGAGCCGCTGGCCGAGATCTATCAGCACAAGGGTCAGTCCGAATGCCTGGGTTCGTCCGGCATCGGGGCGCAGGACGAGCTCTGTGGTTTCGAGCTGCTGCCGTACAACAACCTGACTGGCGAGCGCTTTGGCGGCCTCAATACCGGGCCTCCGATGGAGCAGGATTTCCTGCGTCAGGCGCTGAAGGCCGGCCTGCAGCAGGAGCAGCAGCTGGGCGTGAATCCGTTCAAGTACGGCTTCATCGGTAGCTCCGACACGCACATGGGTACACCCGGCAACGTGATCGAGGATCGCTTCACCGGCCATGCCGGCGCGGGCCTGAATCCGTCCAGCTACAGCGGTGGTTTGACGGATGTGATCGAAACCAGCCCGGGTGGTCTCGCGGTGCTATGGGCGGAGCAGAACACGCGCGAGTCGCTGTTCTCGGCGATGCGTCGACGCGAGGCTTACGGCACCAGCGGAACGCGGCCGATCGTGCGCTTTTTCGGCGGCTGGGATTACCCAAGCGATCTGTGCGGACGCGGCGATTTTGTGCCGGTCGGTTATGCGCAGGGCGTGCCGATGGGCGGCGATCTGCCGGCGGCGCAATCCGCGGCGCCACGCTTCGCGGTCTCGGCGCTGCGCGACCCCGGCTTCGCGCTGGAGCCGACGCAGCCACTGCAACGGATCCAGATCATCAAGGGCTGGGTTGCCGGCGGCGAAACCCACGAGCAGGTCTACAACGTGGCCGGCGATCCGAACAACGGCGCTTCGGTGGATCTCGATACCTGCGAGAGCACCGGCAGCGGCTTTGCCAGTCTGTGCACCGTGTGGGCCGATCCGGACTTCGATCCGGCGCAGCCGGCGTTCTACTACGCACGCGTGGTCGAGAACCCGAGCTGCCGCTGGTCGACACGCCAGTGTCTGGCGGCGGGCGTCGATTGCAGCAATCCGGATGCGGTGCCGGACGGCTATGCCGACTGCTGCAATGCCGACACTCCGAAGGCGATCCAGGAACGTGCGTGGACCTCGCCGATCTGGTACCGCCCGCAGCAGAGTGCGGTGCGGTGATCGGACGACTGCTGCGGGCGCCGCTGCTGCACTTCGCCGTGATCGGCGCAGTGCTGTACGGGTCGCAGCAGTTCGTCACGCTGCAGCGGGTGCAGCCGCGCGCAACGATCGCCGTGCGGTCTGCGGATATCGAGCGTCTGCGCAGCGAGTGGCAACGCGAAACCGCGCAGCGTCCTGATGCGCGACAGCTGCAGGCCAGTGTCGAGCACTACATCGACGAGCAGGTGCTGTTGCATGAAGCGCTGCGCCTGGGACTCGATCAGCGTGACCCCGTGGTGCGCTATCGTCTGTTGCAGAACATGCGCATGGCGATGGCGGATGCACCGAACGCCGGCGACGATGCTGCATTGCTGCAGCAGGCCCAGGCGCTGGGGATGGCCGCGCGTGATCTGGTGGTTCGCCGCCGGTTGATCCAGGCGATGGAACAGCGTCTGGTGGCCGGTGTTGCGGTCGACGCCAAGGCGGTCGCGGCGTATGTGGCTGCGCACCCGCAGCGCTATGCCGCGCCGATGCGCTACGACTTCAGTCAGGTGTACGTGCACGACGAAGCCGCGCGTGCGCAGCAGATCCTCGAACAGCTGCGGCGTGATCCCGCGGCACGGCCATCTGCCGGTGATGCCTTTGCGCTGGGAAGTGAATTCGCCGGCCTCTCTCGCGCCCAGGTGGCCGCCAAGTTCGACGCGTCGGTGGCCGATGCGGTGGCGGCAGCGCCGGTCGGACAGTGGATCGGTCCGGTGCGTTCTCCGTACGGCTGGCACCTGTTGCGGGTCGCGCGGCAGCATCCGGCGCAGGACTCGACGCCCGATGCTGCGCAGTTGCGCAGTGCCGGGTATGCCTTGCAGCGTGAGCGTGAGCAGCAGGCACTGCACGCGGCGATTGCCAAACTGCGCAGTCGCTATCGCGTGCAGCAGCTGGCCGATGCCGATGCTGATGCCGGCGGCGGAGCGGGCGCATGAGGTCTGTGCTGATTCGTATCGGCGCAGGGAGTGCGCTGTGGCTGCTGGCACTGACGGCAGCGCAGGCGCATCCGCT
>JBFFJL010000085.1:0-11440 GCA_041555955.1 Nevskiaceae bacterium | reverse complement strand
AGGCCCTTGGAGCGGCGTATGCCGTCGATGCCGGTACCCGCCATCTGCGGGCGGCCGATGCGACCGCGGCGCCAGCAAATCCGCCCTCGCCCGCGCCCTGAGACTGACAGCAAGCGGCTATCCTATGGCGGTGGCGGACGTTCCCGTCACCGCCGTGCTGAGCCGGCCGGCGCGACCTGCTGCTGAACCCTGACCGTGAGCACGTATTCCCCGCGTTTGACTCAGCTGATCGATGCGCTGCGCCGGCTTCCCGGCGTCGGCCCCAAGTCTGCCCAACGCATGGCGTTCCATTTGCTGGACCGCGATCGTGATGGTGCGGCCCAGCTGGGGATCGCGATCGGCGCGGCGCTGGACGGCATCGAGCGCTGCCCGAGCTGCCGCATGTTCTGCGAGGACCAGAGCTGTCGTTACTGCAATCCGCAGCGTCAGGCCAGCGGGCAGATCTGCGTGGTCGAAAGTCCCGCGGACCTGATTGCGATCGAGCACAACACCGGTTACCGCGGGCGATATTTCGTGTTGATGGGGCGCTTGTCGCCGCTCGACGGCATCGGGCCTGAGGAACTGGGCTTGCCGGCGTTGACCGCGTTGCTGACCGACGAAGCCGTCGAGGAACTGATCGTTGCGCTGAATCCGTCAGTAGAAGGCGAGGCGACTGCCTACTATCTGATCGAGATGGCGCGGGCGCGTGGCATCAAGGTCACCCGGATCGCACACGGTGTGCCGATGGGGGGTGAACTTGAATACGTGGATGGCGGCACCTTGTCGCACGCGCTGGCCGGTCGTACCCCGGCGTGAACGATGCTGCGGGCTGATGGCTTCAGCTCAGTAGTGCGTCGATCTTCGCGGCACAGATGAAATCATTTTCGGACAGGCCGTCGACGGCGTGCGTCCAGTACTGCACGGTGCACTGTTTGTAGCCGAAGCTGATGTCCGGGTGGTGATCCTGCGTATGGGCAATCCAGGCGACGGCGTTGACGAAAGCCGTGGTCTGCCAGTAGTTGTCGAAGTCGAACACGGCTTGGATCGCTTTGCCGTCGCGCAGAATTTTCCAGCGGGGCGCCAGCTGGGTCTTGAGACTGACGGCAGCCGCCAGATCCAGTGGCGGGACGCCACCTTCGCAGGGTCTGCATTTCTTTTGCGTGAGATCGGACATCGCACTTTCCGGATGATTCAGGCCGCGATTCTAATCGTCTGACAGCGGCCCTGTCGGCTAGCCCTGATAGGTGCGCTCGGACAGGGCGATCTCCGAGGCCAGATTGCGCACCGCCATGATCAGGAAGCGGCTTAGGTCAGAGTCTTCTGCATAGTTGGCGGACAGCAGATTGGTCACGCGGCCATCGCGCACGAATTGATACGCGCTGCCCCATTTTTCTTCGTGGTTCGGGTCGTACACCGCGATGGGCACGCCGCGATGCTGGCGCAGCAACGAAAAGCAGGGAATGTCGGTGTAACCGTCGCCGACGAAAATCATGCGGTTCAGCGGCACGCGCAGCTGCGCATCGCTGAGTTTGCGATTGACCTCGAACGGTTTGCCCCGGTGGTTGGGGCCGATCAGGCCTTTCTGGATGTGAAACAGGTAGCGGGTCTTGTCGGTGAAGCTGACGACCCGTTTCGGAAACAGCGCGATGCCATCGTCACCGTAGTGGAATTCCGAGGCCCAGATTTCGCTGAAGGCCTTGGCGATCCGCGTATTGCGAACGATGTCGCCAATGCCGCTGGAGATCACGTAGTACTCGACATGCGCACGTGGGTTGGCCTCATGCGCGGCGGTCGATAGCCGATCAAACAGGGTCTCGACGCCGGGATGCAGCGGCGCCCGGCGTCCCCAATCTGCCAGACACACCGCGGTCAAAGGCGGAATCCGACCGCTGCGCGACGCCTGGATCATCTGATACAGATAGGCCGGGACCGGATCCCAGTCATGATCGTTGGTCAGCGGCGCGACCTCGTTTTTCCAGAACGCCGCGAGGTCATCCAGGCCGCTGTGGCGCAGGAAGCCGCTGGTAGTGTCGGGGGCGAGGGTGTCGTCGAAATCGAAAACGACGGCGAGGGTTTCATGCATATGCGGGTGTCGCGGAATTGAAGCGGGATGGGACGTGGCGTCGATACGGTGCCGAGGCCTCGGGTACTATGATGGAGTTCACGATAGCACTGACCCCGAGCTGATGCCGCCATGCCTGCTGCTGCCAACCGTTTGATCTGGATTGACCTTGAGATGACTGGCCTGGTGCCGGAGCGGCATCGCATCATCGAGATTGCGACGATCGTCACCGATGAGCAGCTCAATGTGCTGGCTGAAGGTCCGGTGTTCGCTATACATCAAGCCGAGCACGAGCTTGCGGCGATGGATGAATGGAATACGCGCCAGCATGGGCACTCAGGTCTCGCCGACAGGGTGCGGCAAAGCACTGTCACCGAGGGGGACGCCGAACGGGCGACCATCGAGTTTCTGAACGATTGGGTCATCTCAGGCACGTCACCGATATGCGGTAATTCGATCTGCCAGGATCGCCGCTTTCTGGCGCGCTGGATGCCCGGGCTGGAGCGCTTTTTCCATTACCGCAATCTGGACGTCAGCACCCTGAAAGAATTGTGCGCGCGCTGGACGCCGGAGATCGCCAAGGGTTTCAGCAAGCAGTCATCGCATCTGGCGCTGGATGATATTCGCGACTCGATCGCCGAGTTGCGCTATTACCGAGAGCATTTCATCCGGATCGTCTAGTGCCTGGGGTGACGCTCGTGCGTGGCGTGCCTTGCGCCGGCAATTGTCCGATGTCAGTGCCGTGGCAGCGTGACAATCACGCGCGCGCCACCCAGCAGCGCCGAGCGTTCCAGCAGCAAGCGTCCACCATAGGCCTGCACCACCTCGACAACCGATGCCAGGCCCAGTCCTTGCCCGGGTTGCCGCGTATCCGCGCGGGCACCGCGTTGCAGTAGAGATTCGGCATTTTCGGGAAAGCCGTCGCCATCGTCCTCGACCACGATCGCGCAGTGACTGGCATCCTCGGCAACATCAACGCGAACGCGATGTCGACCGTACTTAGCAGCGTTGTCGAGCAGATTGCCGAGTAGTTCATACAGATCGGCCTGGTCTGCACGGATGCGCACCGCGTTTCCGACAAGATTGTCAAACACGACTGCCTTGCCCGCATAGACCTTGGTCAGCGCCGCGGTCAATTTCTCCGCCAATGGGCGTACCGGCACCGGTTCGGTGAGCGAGCGGCGTCCGGCGGCCGCGGCACGACGCAACTGATGGTCGACGATGTGGCGCATGCGGTCGACTTGCTCCTGAATCTGGCGGTTCTGCTCGGATTGCGTTTCGATGCCACGCAGCACTGCGAGCGGCGTTTTCAGTGAATGTGCCAAATCACCCAAGGCATTGCGATAGCGTGTCAGCTGATTGCGCTCGCTGACGATCATGGTGTTGAGATCACGGGCCAGAGGCTGCAATTCGTCCGGGTATCGACCGGCGATCTGCTGTTGGCGTCCCGACTCCACGGCCTGCAGTTCACGCCCCAGTCGGCGTAGCGGGGCGAGTCCCCAGCCGGTCAGGAGCAACAGGATTGCAGTCAGTCCCACCAGCAAAGTGCCGAGCCAGCCCCACAGCTTGCGGCGAAATACGCCGACCTGACGATCGTAGGCGACGGCATCTTCGAGGACGACGACGGTATATCGGCGTGGGTCGTCGGACGCATCAATCCAGCGCATGCCAAACGCCAGCGAGAACGCATTCGGCTCGTTCAGGCGTTCAAATTGCCAATCTCCCACCGCCGGTGACGAGGGTTGGGTCAGGCTCAGAAAGTCTGTCGAGCTCCAGACGATGACGCCATCTTCATTGAACAGCGCAGCCTCGAGTCCGGACAGCGGTTGGCGCAGCCGCGGGTCGGGGACTGCGTCGATCGAGATCAACAGCTCGCCGTCGGTGCCGGGCGATGCCGCGCCCAGCAAGGAATAGATCAGCGTCTGCATCTTGTCCTGCTGCGCTTGCTGCAGGCCGCTCTGGAATGCGCGTTCCAGAGCCAGTCCGGACAAGGTCCCGAACGCGGTCAGCACCAGTGCTGCCGAAAGCAGCATGCGCGCGCGCATCGAGTTGAATGTGATCCTGCCGAAGCCGGCGAGGGCTACAGAACGTATCCGGCGCAGAATCTTGTGCGTATTCAGGCGATCGGCACTCAGTCGCGAGGCAGATCCCAGCGATAGCCGGCGCCACGGATCGTCGTGATCGGGTTGTAGTGATTTTCGGCGTCGAGCTTGGAGCGCAGGCGCCGGATGAAGACTTCAATGACGTTGCTGTCGCGTTCCTCGTCTTCGGTATACAGGTGCTCGGTCAGTTCCAGTTTTGAAACGACCTTGCCGGCCTGATTCAGCAGGTATTCGAGCACCCGGTATTCATAGCTGGTCAATTCAACTGGCTTGCCGTCGCAGACGACGGTCTTGGCGCCGCTGTCGATGACATAAGGCCCCGAGGTCAGCAGTGCCGAGGTCCACCCGCCGGCGCGGCGCAGCAGCGCACGCACGCGCGCCAGCAGCTCTTCTCGGTGGAAAGGCTTGACCAGATAGTCGTCGGCTCCGGCTTCGAGCCCCTCGACCTTGGACTCCCATCCGTCACGCGCGGTCAGAATCAGAATCGGGTAGCGGCGACCGGCCTTGCGCACCCTGCGAATGATGTCGATGCCGGGTGTTCCGGGCAGACCCAGATCCACCACCGCGACGTCGGCCGGATACTCCTCTGCCATATAGGCGCCCTGGTCGCCATCTGCAGCGCTGTCGACAGCAAAGCCGTCTTCGGACAGAAACCGGATCACCTGCTCCCGCAAATCGACGTCGTCTTCAATGACCAGTGCACGCATGAGATTTCAGATTCCTAAGGTTTCGAAGGTTTGCGCGGATTGTGACCCGATTTCAGGGCTCAACGACGTACATCCGTACTTCACCATCTTTGAGTACCTTGACCCGATAGCCACCGCCTTGCGGCTGGACGGACAGTACACGGCCGCCGTGCTGACGTTGCACCTGACGCGCAGCCTCGGCGGGGGAAATCTGCGGTGCCGTGGGGCGCATGAAATCGTTGCGCAGGTCGATTGGGGGCGAGCCCTTGCCGGGCAGTGATTTGCGCGCACCGTCGCCGGCCGTGGCCAAGCCTGCGGTTGCCAGCAGCAGGCAGCCGCAGGCGAGACGAAGAAACGGCGAAGTCGTGCGCATGAAGCTACTTTAGTAGCCGACCGGCTGAACGTCCACGCTCACCGCGATCCGATTGCCCGGATCGTAGGGCATCTGTGTGTGATAAAGGCGTCCATCGTACTTGTAGGTCACGTCGTAGCCGTCGACGCGCTGATCAACGTAGCTGGATTGCCTGGTGTTGCAGCGCTGTTGATAGCCGGACTGGGAATAGCCGGAGTTATTGCGTCGATTGCCTTCCTGATGGCCGATGCCGGCACCGAGCAGCACGCCGGCGACGGTCGCGGCATCGCGGCCCTTGCCTTTGCCGAACTGGTGGCCGACGACGCCACCGGCGATTGCGCCGATCAGGGCACCGGCGGTATCCGGTGCAATCGCGTAGTTGCCCCGATCGTTGTAAGCAGAGCGGTTGTAACCGTTGCGATCGTCCGTGCACTCCTGGCGCGGATTGTTGACCCGAACCGAGCGGTAGATCGGTGTCGCGCTGATCACTTTGGCGTATTCGTAGTTGCCGCGTTCGTTGCGGTTGTTGTAGTTGTTGTAGTCGTTGTATCGCGAATCTGCGAATGCGGTCGAGGTTGCCAGCATCGCCGTCGTCACCATGACCGAGGTCAGTAGCTTGTTCATCTTCAGTCTCCGTCTCCAGGCGCGTGACTCGCGTCCTTGAGTAGCAGAGTAGGGAGGCGAGCTGAATTGCGACTGAACTCTGCGAGACGGTGCCAAGCGGTCTTCTGCGACCGATCAGCGGCGCCTTCCATGGTCGTCCTCGCCCGGCTATTTCTGCGACGTTGTCGCAAAGCGTTTGAGTCCAGGTGGGGTGAAATATCCGGGATCGGCCTCCCAGTCGTACTCGATCAACTTTCGCTCTTCGTTGGTCATGTTGATGATCACGTAGCGCCGCGATTGCAGGTCGTAATGCACCTGCACGCCGTTGACCACAACGGGCACGTTGGCAAACGTGATCGAGTGAGATTCTGCGGTGCGCCAGAACTGGTCGCGTTCGTCGTAAATGTCCTGCACGTGAACGATCCAGGAGTCTTCGTCGAGATAGAACGTGCGCTTCTTGTAGCGATGCGCGAAGCCCGGTCGGACTTCGGCCTCGATGATCCAGACCCGGTGCAGTTCGTAGCGCGCAAGATCCTGGTTGATGTGTCCCTTGGTGACGATGTTCTTGTACTTGATGTCCGGGTCGTACAGCTTGTAGCTGTTGTACGGAATGATCAGGTCCTTCTTGCCGACCAGCTTGATCGCGTAACGGTCGAGCGGGCCGTTGAACATGTCCAGTTGATCGTGCGTCATCAAGCCGTCGAACAGGGGATTGTCGTAGCCGACCTCGCCGATACGCCGCGCACGGCCGATGCTGTTGCTGTACACCCAGACCCCGGTTTGATCTTTGATGCGATCAATCGGGACATGTAGAAGATGGGCTTCGCCAGCCTTGTTCGGAGGCGATATGGTCTTGGTGAACGCGTACAGATTCATGCCACGCAGTGAGTCCACTGTCGACTTGATGTTGTTGTAGACGTAGGACAACTCAATGTAGTTGCGTTCGACTACATAGGAACCATCTGCCGAAGTGGCGGCGGAATCGACAAAGCCGCGGTAGCCTTTGGTGTTGTAGCGCATGATGTGATTCCACATCACCTCTGTGCCGTTCTTCGGAATCGGGAACGGGTAGCCCTGGGCGGTACAGCAGAATCCGAAGCCATCGTCGGTCAGGGTCACCGCTGCCGCATTGCGCTGCGTTGCATCGTAGAACCATTGCGGATAGGACGCCGAGCGGCGGGTGGGATAGACCGGCATCCTGTAGTCCGGAAACGTCTGGAACAGCGCCTTGTAGCCTTCGCTCAGATGGGTCTCGTGCTGCGCCAGATTCGCTGCCGTGATGACGTAAAGCGGTTTGTCCGCCGCGTAGGGATTGTCGCCGCGGGGCGCTTTGCGCTGCGGAAGCCCTCCGGTCCATGCGGGAATCGTGCCGTCTGCGTTGCCCGTGCGTTCGGCGCCGATCGGAGTCAGCTCTTTGCCGAGTCGGGCCGCCTCAGTAGCGGTCACGCCGGCATTCGCACTGGTTGACGTCAGCATCAGCAGCGCGAGGCTTAGTGCCCACGCGATGCGACATGGGGGGGCAACGCAGATGTTCTGCAAGGTGTCGTTCATCGGAACGGATCTCCCGGCACGGCCGGTTTTCTCCTCGGAGCCAGGCTCGATTATGCAGTTCGTGTGCTCATCGTGTCGGGGCTGCGCACCACCAGCCACGCCAGCGCCGGCAGCAGCAGAATGGATCCAATCAGATTGGTGCTGAACATGAACAGCAGCAACAGACCCATGTCCGCCTGAAACTGCAGGCTTGAAAACAGCCAGGTGAAGACGCTCAGCAGCAGCGACGCGGAAGTGAAGATGACTGCTTTTCCGGTGTGGCGAAGTGCTTCGAAATAGGCATGGCGCAGCGTGTCTCTCTGTGCCAGCTGCGATGCAAGCACACTCCATAGGTAGATGCTGTAGTCGACGCCGATGCCGACCCCAAACGCGGCAACTGGCAACGTAGCTGGCTTCATGCCGATGCCTAGACTTGCCATCAATCCATAGGTCAGCAGCGAACACAGCACCAGCGGCGACAGAATGCAGATCACGCTGGCCAGGGTCCGGAATGACAGCCAGGCGAACAGCGCCAGTGTCATGTGGACCCAGATGATCACCAGCAGTTCGCGCTCGCGTATTTCGTCATTGGTCGCGGCCATGACGCCGACATTGCCGGACGCCAGTTTGAACTCGACGCTGGCATCGGCAGTGTCGCGTTGAAACTGTTCGACAACGCCGACTACCCGCCGGATCGTCTCGGCACGGTGATCGCGAAGAAAGATCAGCACTGGCATCACGCTGCAGTCTGGGTTGTTCAGGCCCATCGAGGTCGGCACCGGCGACACCAGTTCAGCCATTGCGCCTTGGTTGCGCGGCAGCACGCGCCACTTCGGCGACCCGTCAAACCAGGCCACACGAACCTGACGTGCGATCTGAGGCAGCGACAGCACCGACTGCACGCCGGGCGTGTTCTTGAGGTGCCAGGAAAACCGGTCGATTAGTGCCATGTTGCTCGGATCAATGCAACCGTATTCTCCGGTGACCGCGAGGACCTTGAGCAGGTCCACGCCGACTGCGAAATTCTCGCTGATCGTGCGCGAGTCGCGGTTGTAGCGGCTGTCTGCGCGCAATTCTGGCACGCCGACCTGCTGGTCGCCGATCGTCAGCCTGGGGTACATGTACAGAGCCCAGGCCAAGGCCGCGATGGCGATAGCGAGGGCGCTCAGCGCGGGGCCGCGCGTGGCAAATACAGAGAGTGCGTGCCACCAATGGTCGGTGAGTTCGATGCGTCGGTGTGCGCGACGCCGGAAGCGCTCAACGTCTGGCAGGTGTACCCACGACAGGACGATCGGCAGCATGACCTTGTTGGTGATGATGACTGCGGCCATGCCCATGGCTGCGTTCAGCGCCATCTCCCGCACGATGTCGATCTGGATGAACATCAGTGTTGCGAATCCCAGTACGTCGGTCACGATGGCCACTGTGCCGGGAATGAACAGGTGCCTAAACGTTTCCAGCGAGGCGTCGAGCGCATTGCGGCCGTTCTCCGCAACCTCGTGTGACCAGGAATTGATGTACTGGACGCCATGCGATACCCCAATCGAGAGAATCAGGAACGGCACCAGAATGGCGAATGGGTCGAGCCCGAAGCCGGTCAGCTTGAGCAAGCCCAACTCCCAGATTACGGCGCTAAGGGCCGCGCCCAAAGGAAGTAAGGCGAGCTGCAGTGAACCGCAGAACAGCCACAGCAGCAACAGGGTCGACAGCAGTGCGACCGCAAAGAATCCGATGACTTCCAGGCTTGCATCGGTAACGTCACCTACGACTTTGGCAAATCCGATGACATGGATTGAAATGCCGTCGCCCTCGAAGCGCGTGCGGATCGATTCCAGCGCTTCGGCAACCTTGTGGTAGTCCAGCTTCTCACCGGTACTCGGGTCGTGCTCCAGCAGTTCTGCCACGACCAGGGCGCCGCGCTGGTCCAGCGAAACCAGACGTCCGATGATATCGGCCTTGGCAACGTTGTTTCGAATCAGCGCCAGGGTTCCCGGCGTCGGCTTGTAGTCACGGGGAACAACGTCGCCAGAGGCGAAGCCGCCTTCCACGATCTCGATATAGCGGACGCCGGGTGTGAACAGCGAGGTTACCCGCGATCGATCGATGCCGGGCAGAAAGAACACTTCGTCAGTGACCTTGCGAAGTGTTTCCAGAAAGTGTTCGTTATAGATTTCGCCGCGGTGATCAATCAGAGCAATCGAGATCAGATTGGCACCACCGAATGCCTGTTCGTACTGCTTGAATACCTGCATGTACGGGTGCGCCAGCGGAATCTGCTTTTCGAATCCCGCATCCGGTTGCAGGCGCAGCGCCATCGACAGCATCCATGCGGTCAAGGCGATCAGCACGCCGAACGTCAGACGTCGTCGGGCATAGACCAGTGGGATGACCCAATGAAGCACGCGATCTGCCAGTGAGCCCAACGTCCCCTCCGGGTGTCTAGCGTAACGTCCTGGCGGACATCAGCGGCATTGTGATGTCGGCATCAATGCGCCAGAGCGAGATGCGACTCTGGACTCAGGTATTGATCGGCTGCGTCGGCGTTGCATTGCACGGCGGTCTCGCATGCAGCACGACTCTCAGAGTCGGTCAGTCAGCTTGACCACGTCGCCAGATCGCGCGTAGGCCCGGAACAGTGTACGGGCCAGCACCGCGAGGATGCCGCGGACTTCGTCGGGCCCCTGATGGCGCATCGGCAGCACGCAGGCTTCGACCAGGGCAATGATGGCCCGGGCCATGTCGTCCAGATCGCCGCCGAAATCGAGCTGCCGTGCTTCCACGCCGCGATGCAGGATATCGCGCAGCGCCGCAATCGACGCGGCCTCGAATTCGCGTTGTACATGGGTCAATGCCGAGTTTTCCTGGCGTGAAGGTACCAGCCAATAGCCGGCAACTCCATTTTCAACCCTCGGATCCTTGAGCATCTGCTGCAGCCCTGCGAACAGGTCGACGACCGCCGCAGCCGGATCGGTCTGACGGCGCATGGGCGTGAAGATGTAGTCGTTGAAGATGGCATGCAGCCGCTTGAGGCAGTCGAGGTAGAGCTCTTCCTTGCCATCAAAGTGCCAGTAGAGCGCGCCTTTGGACAGCCTTGCGGCCTTGGCGATGTCGCCGATCGAAACGCCGTCGTAGCCATATCGGCCGAACAACTCGAAGGCGGTGCTTTCGATCGCTTGTAGCGTGTCGAATTGTTCGTGGGCAGGTTTACGCGCCATTTCGGACGAAATTCAGGGCTGTGATCATGTGTCAGTGCGAAAGTTTGACCGATAAGCCCTCAACTTGTCTTGTAGGGCTGGAGCGGCGCGACCGCATGCCAGCTTCATTGCAGCGTTTGTCGCGACCTGATCGTGGTCGCGCCGTGGCGGCTTAGGCTAGCGTCAGAGTACGTGCCGCAACGGGCGCCGGAGGGTGGGTGACGCGCGGAAAAGGCACGTAGAACCGATGGGTGTTCCATGAGTAATCTGGCGCGATGGACTGAGATTTTCCGGGAGATGGGGCTGCACGGCGATCCGATCGTGCATGCTGAGCTGCGCCGTCGGTACAGTGAGCCCACGCGGGTATTTCACACCCTGCACCGGGTTGCCGAATGCCTGGACCTGTTCGGGCAAGTTAGAGACTTGTGCGACCAACCGGCTGAGGTGGAGCTCGCCATTTGGTTTCACGATGCGCTTTACGATGTGCGCCGTGCCGATAACGAATTGCGTAGCGCCGACTGGGCGCGAACGGCGCTCCAGGTGGCGGGGGCTTCCGATGCGGTCGTCGAGGCGGTCTATGGCCTGATTCTCGCGACGGCGGCGCAGGCCGAGCCGGTGACGGAGGATGAGGCAATGATGATCGACATCGATCTGTCGATTCTGGGCGCGCGGCCGTCGCGATATGCGGAATACGAGCGGCAGCTGCGCCAAGAGCATCGTCATGTTCCGCAGCAGCTGTACCAGTCGGTGCGTAAAAAGGCGCTGCGCGATTATCTGGCGCAGCCCCGGATTTACTATACCGACTGGTTCAGGCAGCGCTATGAAACACAAGCGCGGGCCAATATGCAGCGTGCCTTGCGTCAGATCTCGGGCAGCTATCTGTTGCAGGGCGCCCTTTAGCCGGAATTGCGAACTGCGCTAGCTTTCAAGCT